>JACFNM010000280.1 GCA_019454915.1 Chitinophagaceae bacterium | reverse complement strand
ATTTTCAGGATTTATAAACAATACGGATTAAATCATGTAAGATTCCATTCCTGGTGTCCGCCGGAAGCAGCTTTTAAAGCCGCCAATCGCCTGGGTATTTATATTCAGGCGGAAGCCTCAATATGGATTGATTGGTGGATGAGTACCGATATGACTGAACGAGGCAGACCTGAGATGGATACCAAAGGACATCCGCAGGGTTTGGGATACGATAGCCAACGGGATTCCTTTGTGGTCAGAGAGATGAACAGAGTAGTAGATCACTATGGAAATCATCCTTCATTTGTAATGTTTTGCATCGGTAATGAATTAGGCAATGCAGATTTTGACGCTATGGGAGAATGGATAACGAATCTCAAAACAAAAGATCCCAGAAGACTGTATGCTGCATCCACGGCGCGAAAAATTAACGATTCCGATGATTATTCCGCGACTCATTTCCTTCAGGGAATTGGTTCTACACGGGGACTTAGAGGAGCCCGGACAGATTGGGATTTTGAAGATGTTTATAATAAAGTGGATATCCCTGTGATTGCCCATGAGATTGGACAATGGCCGGTTTATCCGAGGTGGATTGAAATAGATAAGTACACGGGAGTTCTAAAAGCGAGGAATTTTGAGGAATTTAAAACGGTAGCTGAAAAAAACGGTATTGTACACCAGGATATTGATTTCTCAAAGGCATCTGGAGCCTTAAATCAAATCTTGTATAAATATGAGATTGAATCCTTTCTCAGAACCCGAAGTTGTGCAGGCGTTCAATTGCTCAGTATGCAGGATTATCAAGGTCAGGGCGAGGCATTGATCGGATGGCTGGATGCGCATTGGGAGAGCAAAGAGATTACCACTCCCGATCATTTCAGGATGCATTACAATACCGTTGTTCCGCTGCTCCGTATGGAAAAATTTGTTTGGACGAACCGGGAGATTTTTAAGGCTAAAGCACAGTTGACAAACTATGGCCGGAGTTTTCTGAAGGCCAAATGCAGGTGGGAAATTGTTGATGAGGAAAGGAATGTTTATGCAACAGGTTCTTTTAAGAAAGAAAAATTTTCAAGAGGATCTTTGACTGATTTGGGTGAGATTGCTATGGATCTCAGGGATATTGACGAAGCAAAGCAACTGAGCGTAATAATAAGTGTACCCGGAACTGAATTTATAAACAGGTGGGATTTTTGGGTGTTCCCTGACCATCCGGAACAGGTTGAGCTACCGCAGGATATTTCGATAGAGAAAAATTTGAGTGCCGAAGTCGTGGAGAAGCTGATAAATGGAGGAAGCGTGCTTTTAGATGCTCATGAAATAGAAAGTGGAGAATGGTCTGTTCATGCAGGATTCTATCCTTTGTACTGGTCTCTCACTTTTTTCCCGGGGCAAGGCAAAACCAATATTGGATTACTGCTGCAGGAAAAGCACCCGGCTTTTTCATTATTCCCTACTTCTTTCCATAGCGATTGGCAGTGGGAGTCGGTGAGTAAAGACGCCAAAGGATTTATATTAAATGATCTCCCAAAAAATTATCTACCGATCGCTCAGCCTATAGATGATTTTCACAGAAACAATAAAGTCGGTTCTGTTTTTGAGTTGAAAGTAGGGAAGGGGAGACTATTGGTTTGCGGATATAATCTCGAATCCGGCCTTCCAGCCTCCAATCAGTTGAAAAGGAGCCTGGTAGAATATATGAAATCGCCTCAATTTCAACCTGAACAAGCCGTAGCAAAAGATTGGCTGTTAAAAATACTGCCCGATGTCCCCCAAATAGAAAAGGCTGAGGGGCCTGAAGAACTATCCGGTGCCATCCTCAATGTCAAAGCCGGTGATAAACTCAAAGAGTTAAACCAAAAAATGGAATGGCAAGCTTTGTCAGATGAAGTGGGTCTTCAGAAGGATGTTCGGTATCAGTTGGTCAGGGGTGAGGTATTGAAAAATGAGAGTGTTTCTGGCTGGATAGGGGAAAGTCTGGAATTACAAATCGATTGCCCCCATGGTTTCCTCGGTACCTTATATGTGAATTTCCAGGACCGGGATAACAAGAACAGATCCGGGATATTAGAGTTTGAGGGAAGAAAGACCAGATTAGGAGACCATGGGGATGAAGGATTATGGGTGAAGTTCCACATTATGCGGGAAGATAGCAATGACGGAAAACTTGTTTTGAAAGCGAGTGTCAATACCGGGCCTGACTTAATGATTAAAGAGATCCTTTTGATTAAAGAGTAAATTAGCGATTTATAGTCAATCCTCGGGATGATCCATAAAACTTCTAAAATGGAATGCTAATTCCTTCCGGCGATTTTATTCGACCAAGTCTGATGGAAACAAACTGTTCGCCATTCCATTACCTGTTGCTCCGACATGAATGTATTCTAACATGTTGTCTAAGTTTATTCCTCTTTTGTCCCAACAGGGCTTCGCGAAGAGTGAGTCGTGACAAGGAGAGACCCCGATGAAAGAGAACACAATTAAATATTTTGTTTATATTTGACGCAGTGAATCGCGGCAATGTACAGTATGAGGAATGCTGCTCTCAAAAGTCTAAAACCGTACTAGTCCATCGTAATCGTAGCTGTCGTCACCCAATACCTCCCCATGTGATTTATTCATATAAAAAAAACAACAACAAATGAAAAGGTTAATCGGGCTCATTCTGCTTTCATCATTATTCGCCTGTAATACGGCTAACAACCAGGAAGATGGCACGACAAAAAACACTGAGGATACATCAAACAGCATCGCACCAGGCAGCGCCAATGCTACGGCCAATCCCCAGCTAAATGACGGTCATAACGCGCAAAATTCTTTGGACTGGTTCGGTACCTATGAAGGTACGCTTCCCTGCGCCGACTGTCCAGGTATTAAGACCACCATTGTACTCAACCAAAACAATACCTACAGCAAGACTTCAGAATATATCGGGAAAGAAAATCCCAAATTTGATGAGGAGGGAAAGATCGAGTGGCATGACAATGGCCGGGATATTACACTAATCCCAACAAAAGGAGAATCGGAGATATATAAAGTGATAGAAGGAAGTTTGGTCATGTTAGACAGGGAAGGCAATGAAATCACAGGAGAATTAGCGCCCCATTATATTCTGAAGAAGCTGTAAAGGAAAGACCAGAAGTAACACCGAATTCGCTTTTCAGCTGAGTCCGATTGGGATTCGTGTGGGAAACCATATCGCATTTTTCCTCGAAGGCGGCTTTGATTACCAGGGAATGCTTTCCGGTGGATTATCGGCAAGGTTTTAAAGAAGCAGAAGTCAGAGACTATATTGCTGAACAACAATATAAGCTACAATAACATATTGCTAAACAATATCTTTTTATTATCTCGTGGTTAAAATTCAAAACCTATCGAGCTATGGTGAAAGGCGTCTCTATCATATTTCTGCAGGCAGTCATTATACTTATCAGCCTGGTGACGGTCGCGCTTTTGATCTGGCTCCCCCTAACAGAAGGCCGCGCCGCCAACCTAAGCTTGTTCCACATCTATTCCGATCCGTTCGTCCTGTATAGCTATACCGGCTCGATTGCGTTCTTCATTGCACTCTATAAGGCATTCAAATTACTTGGTTATGTCCGGCAAAATAAAGTAGTCACCACAGAATCGGTTAAGGCTTTACGGAGCATAAAATATTGCGCAGTGCTGATCGGTATCCTGATTGTACTGGCCGGGATGTACATCAGGTTTTTTCACAATAAGGAGGATGATCCCGCAGGGTTTCTTGCCATTTGTACAGTGGCTGCTTTCGCGTCCGTGGTGGTGGCGGCTGCCGCAGCCCTTTTTGAAAAGGTGTTACAGAATGCGGTAGACATGAAATCCGAAAACGACTTAACCATTTAGCCCATTCCCGTTTTCGTAAAGTCAGGTGCAATGATGACCAAGCGAAAAACTCCTCTGAACGAACAAAAGGAATAGAGAGCGATGATACATCAAGGCTTAGATCCATGAACTGATAAGCACAAGGCTTTATACGTAGCCCAACCCGGTAGTCGAATTAAACTATTGAATGGGGTATCAAAGCAGTAAAACTAAAATCTGATTCATTCGAGCACCTGTTGGCTGAAATCCATTTCTATGATTACTTTTTTCTCATCGGCGCCCATTTCCATCAACAGGTTTCTAAGCTCTTCCATCATCTTTCGCTGTCCGCAGATATAGAAGTATTGTGAAAAGTCGCTTATCTCTCTTTTCAAAAAATCCTGATCAATCCTTCCAAAATGATAAGGATCAGATTTTTCCCGGGTAAGCGTATTGATAAAGTTAGCGCCAAGCATCGCTTCAAACTCTTCTTTTAAAATGATATCCCGGCTCGTCCGGTTTGAAAAGATCAGCCGGTTATTTCCAGTTCGCCCGTCTTTAGCTAACTGCCTGAAAATGGCTATAAAAGGAGTTACCCCCGCACCGCCGGCGATAAAGGTTCCTTCGCCGTGATAATGAAATGCGCCGAATGAATCGTGGATAATCAATTCGTCTCCTTCTTTCAGTTCATCTAATTTTTGGGTAAAGCCCCGGTGGTCTTTGTAGATCTTGATGGAAAACTCCAGAAAGGGCCATTCATTCAAGCCGGTAAAGGTGAACGCATGCCGGTTGCCCAACCATCCCGGCTGATTGATGACCATATCCGTTGCTTCACCCGGAGCGAACTGATATCCCTCGGGCTTTGTTACCCGGAATCGTTTTACATCGTGTGTTAAATATTCGGTTTCTATAATCCGGATATGATTTTCATCTCGCCATCCCTTGTTCATTGCATTCGTTTTACAATCAGTTTTGTCAAATATCATTCAGTTATACAAAAGTCAGGGCAATTTATTTTCAATATCTTTACCCGTATTGGTTTTCGGTAAGACGTCAATCGGGTTTTCTAATTAACGTCAATGGGTGACCGTTAGCGATAACCGTAAACCGATATGGATGCATTAATGCTCAGAACTTAACAACAAGAATGAAGAAAAATATTTCTATCTCCCAAAAAGCTCTTAAAACTTCCGGTAACCCTGACATGAATGCTGCCAGCGCTGAAAAACTCCGTAGAGCGGCAGGCGCCACCGGCGATGAAGTCTATCAGTTGGTCGGGAGTTCAGCAGACGGTATATCCTCTGAAGAAGCTCAGAGTCGGCTCTCTGTCTATGGGTTGAATGAGGTGGATTACGACAAAGCCCCCTCATGGTATGTACAGCTTTTTCAGTCGTTTGCCAACCCCTTTGTATTCATCTTATTGGTCATTGTTGCGGTTTCTTACATAACGGATGTATGGTATGCGGCGGCCGGCGAAAAGGATTGGAAAACGGTGATTGTTGTAGCAGCGATGATAATCATCAGCTCCCTGCTGAGCTTTTTTCAGGAATTCAGGAGCAACCAGGCCGCAGAAAAACTCAAGCAGATGGTGAATACAACCGCCGCTGTGCTGAGAAAGGGAAAAGACCGTGAAGAAATACCAATGACGGCCATTGTGCCGGGAGACATTGTTTATCTCG
>JACFNM010000279.1 GCA_019454915.1 Chitinophagaceae bacterium | reverse complement strand
AAGTGTGATCGTTTGCTTCCGTCGTCAGAAACCTGTAAGCCTTTTCAAAAGCATCTCTTCCGTAAAAGTCGTCCGCATTGATAACGATAAATGGCTCCTGTACAGCAGTTGATGCACACAACACGGCATGAGCGGTACCCCAGGGTTTTGTTCTGTCAGCGGGAATGTCCACGCCTTCAACAAATGAAGCCAGATCCTGGAATACGTAATCTATAGCGATTTTGCCTTTTAACTTGGGTTCAAAGATTGCCTTAAAATCCTCCGCGAATTCTTTTCTGATGATAAAAACCACTTTGCCGAATCCTGCGCGGATAGCATCATAAATGGAGTAATCCATGATGGTTTCTCCGGAGGGCCCAAAGCGTTGAATTTGCTTTAAACTGCCATAACGTGATGCCATTCCGGCTGCCATAATTACCAATGTCGGTTTTGCCATTCTTAAACTGATTAGAAATAAATGTTATCGTAAATTTTCTTGTATTTTTTCCTATTATAGCAATGCGAAATTATAAAATAAACCAAGACTGAGTTAATTATAATCGTTAATATATATCAATTAATGTAACAGGAGATTCTGAAGGATGCTTATTTTTATGAGCTAAATGGTGACTTCGTTTTTTAAAATTATTATTTATCAATCATGTTGAATTCGCAGGAAATGAAAGTTATTCTGGAAATAGATGCTAAGGCTCAGTTAGGAGAGGGCGCCTTGTGGCATCCCATAGAGAAGAAATTATATTGGGTAAATATAGAAGGGAGGACGGTGCATATTTTTGACCCGGTAACGAAAGAGAATAAATCGTTTTTTGTAAATGAGAGGGTAGGTACCGTTGTCCCCGTCAAAAGGGGAGGAGCACTGGTTGCACTGCAAAACGGAATTCATTTTTTGAATACGGAGACCGGCGCGCTTCAATTCATTGCTAATCCGATCACCGACAGCCGGATTCGTTTTAACGATGGTAAATGTGATCCGTCGGGCAGATTTTGGGTAGGCAGTATGCACCTGCAGGCCCTCGAAGGGGTAGCCTCGTTATACAGAATGGATATTGACAAGCAGGTGCATAGGGTAGTGGACGGAGTCACCATATCCAATGGGATAGCCTGGACAAAGGATAGGAGAACGATGTACTATGTGGACAGTCCGCTGCGACGTATTGATGCCTTTGATTATGACGATGCGGACGGTTCGGTCTCTAACCGCAGGACGATTGTACACATACCGGAGGGAAGCGGGTCGCCCGATGGAATTACCCTCGACGAAGAGGGAAAGATCTGGGCTGCACTCTGGGGAGCCAACGCAGTAGGGCGGTTTGATCCGGAAACGGGCGAAGTCATGCAGATGATTCACGTACCGGCGCCGAATGTGTCTTCCTGTGCTTTTGGCGGTGAAAACCTGGATACTTTGTTTATTACTACCGCCCGTGGGGAGCTTGCCGAAGAACAATTGGAAGCGTATCCGTTAAGCGGCGGACTATTTTCAGTAAAGCCCGGTGTAAGAGGAATTCCGGCGGAGTTTTTTACGGGAGAAGTTGCAGGCGGGTAGAATCACGGTAAGGAATGATGCAGGTATTCCTGCAGGATGATGGTGGCGGCAATTTTGTCCACCGTTGACTTCTGACGGCGCTGCTTTTTCCGCAGCCCCATATCTATCATAGCCTGTTTGGCCATTTTTGAGGTGAATCGCTCATCCACTTCAATAACGGGCAGGTGGGGAAAAGTGGATCTTATTTTTTTGATGATATGCTGAACGGCTTTGGTGGCATGCGTATCACTGTCGTCCAGGTTAACCGGATATCCTATGATTATTTTCTCTAGCTCCTCTTTTTGTATATATCCGGTTAAGAAGTCAATCAATCCGGGCGTGGCAATAGTGGTTAAACCGGTGGCAATGATTTGCAGCGGATCGGTCACGGCGATGCCCGTGCGTTTTATTCCGTAATCAATAGCCATAATCCTCGCCATGATGCGAAGATAAAGTCTGGCGCACAAGTATCGGATAATTTTTAAGGTACCATGGGGTGATCAGTCCCCCCCACCGCTGTTTGGTTATCACATATTGTGAGGCTTTTCCGATAAACGGCTATTTGGCTAATTCGAGCCCGAATATCAATGGAGTGGCATTCACTAAGGCGTGTAGCAAAGCCGCATAAAATACGTTGGTGGTTTTGTGATAAACATATCCGTAGGCCCATCCTCCTATGGAAGCCAATCCTACAAAAATAATGGAGCCCGAGTGCGCGTGTACGAGTCCGAAAATGACGCTGGTAATGGCAAGCGATGTATAAGCACCTGCCGGATTCTTTTTCCATGATTCAATCAGCCAGGCGCATAAGAATAGTATAAGTGTTATCAATGCGGGAAACCAGTGCATGTTCCCTTTAAGCGAGTACCCGATGAGTAAAGAGAGCATCAGTAAAATGATGAGCCACCAGATCCAGAAGGACTTCCAGCCGTTGGATTGTCTGATTCGCTTGCTTATCATGTTTTGTAGCAACCCACGAAACACAAGTTCTTCAAATAGCGCCGTGTGAAGGAAAATGGAAACGAGAGTCCTGAAAACCTTCTGATTGACTAAAATATGGAAAGCGCTATCCTGCTTAAATGTGATAAAGTTAACAGACCATCCGATCACAAAAACCGAGGCATAAAAAAGCAGCCAAACCCAAATTACCGTGAATAAGTTCTGCCATTTGAACACCGGAAAAAATCCCACATCCCGGAGGTTTCTTACCGAAACAAATGCATAGACGGCTGTGAGAATGACAATAATCCGGTACACTGAATCAAATCCGCCGCCCCGGATGGGAAGGTTACCGGCAGGTTTTGCATGGATAAGCGTTACCGGTAAGAAATATAAAAAGAACACCATAAAATCGAACCACCCCAATTGTCTTTCCGCTCCTCCATATAGCGCAAATGCCAATACCGGAAAGAATAGAAGATAGGGTACGAGGAATAGAATACCCTGAAAAGGATTTTCACCATTAAGACCCAGATAACCGAAATAAAGGACAATGAACGCGAGAGGTAAAATCAGTGTCAGGTGTTTCTTCTCTTTGGTTTTAGCATTGAGAAAATCAGCTATCTGAGGTTTACCAATAGAGCATATCAGGAAATAAAAAATGACAAAAAAGGGAAGCGCTATAAAAATGTCTTTTACCGGATTTGAACCCCATGAGAATAGTAGAAAAATCAGGGTAAGCAATACCGTGTAAAAACCTGAATTGAGCAGAGGTTTTTTTAATTGTTGCTGATTGGTCACGATCATATAATCAGGGTTCGGGAAATAATTAGAACTTGTTGCTCAATTTCGGACAAATTATTTTATCATTCCCCATCAGGAGTTATTATTTCGTATAGACCTGTAGACTTCCCATAAAACAATACCGGCAGCAACGGAGATATTTAATGAATGTTTCATGCCTGTTTGCGGTATTTCCATACAACCGTCACAGAGCGATAAAATATGATCGTCTACACCGGTTACTTCGTTTCCAAACAGGATGGCTGTTTTTCGTTTGGTTGCGTGTTGGGTGAGCATATCCCAATTGATTTTATCCAGATCAATACTGCCCTCCGCCTGTTCTGCAGCCCATAAAGCTCCGTTCATTGCTTTTATCTGTTGAACGGCATCGGCGGTGGAAGAAAAATATTCCCAGTGTACGGTTTCTGTAGCGCCGAGGGCGGTCTTCTGAATATCCCTGTGGGGCGGTCGGGGTGTATATCCACAGAGGTATATAGATTCAATCAGGAAAGCATCGGCTGTGCGAAAAATGCTTCCCACATTGTGCATACTTCGTACGTTATCCAATACCACAATAACGGGGTGCTTTTCGGCAGCCCTGAATTCTTCTACCGTTTTGCGGTTTAACTCGTCCATGCTTAGTTTACGCATACTGCAAATATAGCGGTGAAGAGTGATGGATAGATAAACGAAATCAACCGGGTTTCTCTCTTTTTTACAGAGCAGACTTCAGTTTCACTAATTGTTGCAACAAGGGCTCTAACAATGGCAGTGGCAACATGTTGGCTCCATCGCTGAGTGCAACAGCAGGATTGGGATGTGTTTCAATAAACAAACCTTCTGCGCCTGCGGCAATTGCTGCTTTCGCGATGGTGCTAATGAGTTGCGGATTACCGCCCGTAACGCCGGTGGATTGATTGGGTTGCTGGAGGGAATGCGTACAATCTACTACCACCGGAACGCCATGAGCCTGCATCCAGGGGACGTTGCGGTAATCTACCACCAGATCCTGGTAGCCGAAAGTAGTCCCTCGTTCGGTGAGTATGATTTTATCATTACCCTCTTTTCTGATTTTCTCCACAGCAAACTTCATGGCGGGGCCGCTCACAAATTGTCCTTTTTTCACATTCACAATTTTACCGGTCCGGGCAGCTGCCGCCAATAAATCCGATTGCCGGCAGAGAAATGCCGGTATCTGTAGTATATCAATATATTCCGCAGCTTCGCGGGCTTCATCAGGAGCGTGAATATCTGACGTAGTAGGAAGATGGAAGGTTTGTCCGGCCTTTTGTATGATTCTTAATGCCTTATTATCCCCAATACCCGTAAAGGAAGAGGCGCTTGTGCGATTCGCCTTGCGATAGGATGCTTTAAATACATATGGAAGACCCAGATTTCGGCAAATGCGTGACACTTTATCAGCTACTTCCATTACCAATTCTTCACTTTCCACCACGCAAGGACCCGCGATCAGGAAGAAATTCTTTTCATCGTAGGATTGTGTCGCAAAGAGGTCTTTTAAGAAAGTATCCATATCCTTATTATTTTAAACCCAAAACAAATAATCGGCAATTATGCACACAGAACAACGAGCCTCTATTTATTTTCTCTGAATTTTTTGGGTGAAGTTCCCATGATTTGTTTAAAAGACCGCGAAAAACTGTATTGGTCTGTATATCCGAGTTCCTCTGCAATTTGCTTGATGGGTGCTTTGGTAGATCGCAGCATTTGACTCGCCCTTTGAATCTTTAATGAGATAAAAAGCTGGATGGGCGAATAATGCGTCTTTTGCCTGAATAAAGCAGACAAATAGGAGGCGGATACACAGGCTTCTTTCGCCAGTTCGTCTAAGGTGAGGTTTTCATGAATATGCTGCTTCATGATAAGAATGCAGCGTTCGATGATATTACTCACTCCTTTCTTCATATAGTTGAAAACGGTCAGGCGAAAGGTGCCCAAAAAACTGTAGAACCTGAAATTGGCGTAGAGCAGGTTCTCCAGGTTGTCCATCAAACCGAGATGGTGCATGATGTCCTGAAACTGAGCTATGCGGCCAACAAGCGGGGGAGTGGTCAGGTTTTTATTTTCCTGGTCACGCAAAAGATAGGAGAACATGTCTTCTCCAACCGTCCCGTTGAATTTCACAAAATACAGACTCCACTCTTCTATTGGGTTAACGCCAAGCTGAAAATAGGCTTTCCGGGGCAACAAGGTGAAGTGATTAGCCTTTAAGATTGTTTTCTTGTTGTT
>JACFNM010000278.1 GCA_019454915.1 Chitinophagaceae bacterium | reverse complement strand
CACCCTCGTAGTTAATCTCCCTGTCCGGTTCTTCAAATAACATTTTATCCTGAATATCCAGTCGCAGGATGTGGTCTGCGTGTCCATAAAACCGGTAATACCCATCGGCAGGTATTTTTATATATCCATCCGCAATCACTCCCCAAAACCGAACGCGGTGTTCTATTTTAGAAAAGTCCGGCGCAGTAATGCTGCCTTCTCTTATAAAATTCAGATGAAGGAATTTATCGGGATCATGGTCTTCGATCTCCGCTTCAAAATAACGATAATGAAGCCCTGGCTGAGGGTGAACTAAAGCTACGGGAGAGGATACCTTTTCTTTGGTAAAATGCATCGTATTCGTTCTGCTCTTTCCCATACTGTTGAAAGAAGCGGCCTTTATGGTAGTTGTTTTGTCCAATACCAGTTTATCCCGGTATAATGGTGAATTCGGGTCGGGTTCACTATTGTTTAGCGTGTACCTGATAGTTTCTGACGGCAGTGCGGATTGTAAAACCACCTGGATGGTATCAATAAAAATCTTTCGGTTACGCTCGGCTATCGGCGCCGCAGGAGTTAGCTTTTTCTCCATTCTGCTTTTCCTGCTTTCATTCAGTGTGAACAGATCAAACAGGTTACCCTGATCGTCTATTGCCTGGTACTGCAACGTACTCCCGTTAATGGCTACGTATCCGAAATGGTGAACGGTTCTCAGTTTGTTGGTAAACCATGAGCGAATAGGAGCTGGGTTCTCTAACCGTCCTCCTGCACCACCCACATTGATGTAGATGACTCCGTTGTCCGTAACGGTTTTACCATCGCGGATTGACCAGGTTCGTTCATAGGAATGAATGTGCCCGAAAAAGACAATATCCACGCCGTATTTGTCATACAATTTCGTCAACCCTAATGCTTCGTCATCTCCACCAACAGATTGCTCCCGTTTTGTATTCCCAAAATCATCCTCGTCTGACGAATAACGCGGGTGATGGTGAACCACAAATTTCCAGTAAGCCGTGGATTTTGCCAGAGCTTGCTCCAGCCAGTTATACATATCAGTTCCTTCTTCCTGATACTGGTTGGTATCGAGCATAAATATTTCGGCGTTACCATACCTAAAGCTGTAATAATACGGCCGCGGTACGTACATGTAATGATAGTACCAGGCAGCATCGTGTTCATGATTTCCGGGGATAGAATAGATGGGGATGTTCTTCATAAAGCCATGCGCCTGCTTCAGAAAATGAGATACCCAATCATTTTTCCGGTATCCCAAATCAACCAAATCGCCGGCATGCAATGCAAAATCAGGGCGCTCCTTTAATGCCTGGCTGCTAACCCTTTTCCAGGCTTCCGGATCGGCATTATCTATTTGCGAATCGCTAAAAATAGTAAAGGCAAAAGCCGTACTGTCTTTTACCGCAGTTCTAAACGTATAAATGTCAGAAAGCAGAGAGTCTCCGTTAAGTTTTACCGATCGGGTCTGGTAAAAATAAATGGTCTCGGGTTGAAGACCAGACAGGGGGGCGTAGTGCATCGTCCGAATGCCGGGGATGGAGTATAATGTATCCCATACGGGATGCCGGGTATTTAATTTAGCTGTTCCGTAATAGACGGCAGTTGTACTGGAATCGGTTGTTTCCCAGTGAATCCTGGTACTGCCCGCCGTAGTAAATTGTACATAGGGTTTACTGACAAAGCCGATCTCTCCGTGTTGGGAATGGAGGTCGTTAGAGAAGGGTATCAGAAAGAAAAAGAGAAAGAAAAGTTTGGATTTCTTCATGAGTCGGCCGATATAAAAAACCTGTAAGGATGAATAAATTCATCCTTACAGGTTGAAAAGTTAAAAGCTAAGTATTATTGCAATATCCACATCTTGGTTGAAGGCAAATCTTTTCCTCCTAATGCAGATACCGCAGCATCATATTGCTCTTTGTTATTGCTTGATTCATCTAACGGATACATATACCGCACAGGATAATCAAATGTTGAAAAGGATTCAACTATTTTCTCAATGAATGCGGGCTTTCGGGTACGTCTGTAATCCGTATAAGCTTCCGTGTGATTGGTCACCAGCAAAGACAACCATTTTTGCGTAGCAATTTTATCCAGATCTGCGTCACTGCCATCCAATGCAACTTGCGGCTTTGCATAATAGTTGCTGAAGTTATCCACTATTTTATCCGAACCAACATGGCTTGGAGGGTTGGTACCATCTTCTATCTTCCACCTTTCAAAAGATAGCCTTATTCCATTCTCGTAATAATCCTTAACCGTACCAGCAGATATCCAACTTCTCTGGCGTGCTTCGGCAAGTAGAAATGCCATTTCGCTCGACTCCATTACCACGCCCTTGAGTGTAGGGTTGTTGGTTTGAGCAATTAACTGAGAAAATCCGGTGATGCGACGGTTATCATAAAACCCGTGTGTTCCCGGAAGGCTGGTAGAACTCGCATACTGGGTGTTGATGTTGATAGGGTTCGGCGCGCCAAACCATTTGGCATCTAATTCGTAAGGCACCGATATGATATTTCCGTCCAGGTCTCTGCCCGCAGCGGAAATCTCAGCCGGAGTGTACATTGTGGAGGGATAATAATCAATCGTATAGGTAAACCCGTTAATCTTGATGTCTTCGCTGGTTGCTGTCGCTTTGGCTGAAATGGGTGACAGCGCCGGCGCGAAGATCACGTACATTCTGGGATCATCTAACGCCACCATCTGATCTATCAGGTATTTAGTTGGTTTCTGTTCGGTGAAGTCATTTCCGGTTCCCCAGTTGGTTTGCAGATACCAGGATTCATCCTGATTGCTGCCCGTAAACGAAAGAACGGCATTGTCTTCTACAGAAGTCATATAATTGCCTCCGCTGGCGATAGCCTGCATTTCACTACTCAGGTCTCTGCCCGCTTTTTTGAATGCGTCATAGGCATGTACCATCAACCGAAACTTCAGCGAGTTGGCAAATTTTATCCATTTACTTCTGTCTCCCTTGAATAATACATCATGATCAGCGGGTAGTCCCTTATTGCTGGCGTTTGACAGAATAGAAACCGCTTCATCCAATGAAGCGAAAATTTGTTCGTACACTTCTCTTTGTGTATCAAACTTAGGAAACATGTTACCCTCTCTTCCCAGGTTCGCTTCACTAAAAGGTATATTTCCATACTTTTCAGTAAGATATGCACCGACTACGCTTTTCAAAATGTTAGCAGCAGCTACATTAGCCATGTTATTTTCTTCTGTTGCCAGCTTTTTAAGCGCTTCAATATAACGTAACTGCTCAGTGTATGGGTTGCTGCCTTCATAATCCCAATACTGACCGGTAACCCCATAAAGGGTTGCTGCGGCAGAACTGGCCCGATAACAGTCCATGAAATACAGCGATGCTTCACTCATGGGCTCATTCAGCACTGCTCTGCCATAACGCTGGGCAACCGACACAATGGATGTGGTGAGCAGATATCGGGAATAAGTGAAATAGGAGACTTCGAGGGAAGTTTCCCTTTCGGCCATTCGAAGTTGGCTCTTTGTACAGGATACGCCTGCGAAAAGCAGCGCTCCAAATGCAATATATATGATTGATTTTTTTATCATAATACTCGATTTATAAATTTTGACTGATTAGCCTTAAAAATTAACGCCAATTTTTATACCCATTGTACGGATTGGCGGTAATCCAAAGTCGGCAACACCCATACCTCCGATACCATCATAAAATGCGGTTTCGGGATCTTCATTCATTTTATTTTTTGCCCAGAACATAACGTTTTTGGCAAAAAGAGTAATTGAAATGTCCTGGCAATGTAACCTCTGTGCCAGCGATCTATTGAACGAATAGCTGAGGTTGATTTCCTTTAACTTCAATGATGTAGCATCATGTGTTCTGAACTGAGCGCCGGACCATAATTCCTGACCCTCCATGTTATAAGGATTCAGGATAATGGTCTTGGTGAGGTCATCTCCGTTTCTGATGTACGCTTCGTCAGGAAGGCTGAGTTTTTCTTCGGCACTCATTCCGGACATATTGTAATTGGGGTCAATATATACAGCATTCCAATAACCGAAGTAGCGGGGATCCCCATTGTACATGGTCATTAGCTCCTGCATCAGCTCTCTGTAATTTTCAAAACCTGCTCCGGTGAACATATCATCGGGATTAGGCATACTCGGTAATCCGCCTGCAAAACGACCACCTGTCCAGTATTGGTCGTATTTATCGCCATACAACTTCATGATATCCGCCATACCATCATCAATCATGATCTTCTGGGTTTCAGAGATAAATATGCCACCTGATCTCAGGCTGGCAACCACGTTGAGCCGGAAATTTTTAAACTTCACGTCACCTACAAATCCATAGATGGCTTTGGGATTCATGTTACCCAGGAAACCATTCTTCCTGATATAGTCGGTGGTAGTTACGGCCTCTTCAATGATACCTTCAGGTCCTGTCAGCATCATGCCGGCGTACTTTCCTTTCTGGATGTAGCCGATCGGTTCACGTGCATACATGTCACCCACGCGTGACCCCTTAAACAAAGCCAGATAAGAACGTCCTTCATAGCCGTAGAATCGTTCTGCAAAGCGGGGATCCAGGTCATCAATGACGGATTTAAACGTAGTGATATTACCGGTGAGATTAACTACCCAGTTCTTGGTTCGTACCGGTGTTACCGTCAATGCGGCTTCGATACCAGTTGATTTTACCGCACCCATATTAGTCAATATCGAGCTGTAACCAGAGGAAGTAACCATAGGCAAGCGTTGAATTTGGTTAATATGCTCTTTGGAATATACAGTAAACTCTCCGGAGATGCGATTGTCAGCAGCTCTGAAATCAACACCAGCTTCTTTGGTTATGTTCAATTCAGGTTTGATATTTGGATTTACCGGATCTCCTCCCACTGTTCCCCTGGTAATACCTGCCCAGGTTGCACCTATTCCATAGCTGTCCATGTTAATGGGCTTTCCTATACCATAGCCTGTTTCAGCATATCCTCCTCTGAACTTTAAAAAGTTAAATACATTACCCATATTAAAGGTCTCTGATGCAATCCAGCTTAAAGAACCGCCGGGATAAAAATGGTGATCCTTCTCATGAGGCAGGATACCAACCCAGTCGTTACGTCCGGAGAGTTCCAGGTAAAGCATGTTTTGCCATCCAATACTGGCTGTGGCGTAAGCACCATAGCTACGGCTGGGATAACCCCTGCTGAAGTATGTACTGTTTTGCTTCACATTGGCAGGCAATGCGCCGAAACTGAAGTCATTCGGTCTCGATAAATCGCTTCCGCCAAACCCAGAACTGTTCCCTTCACCATAGTTATAGGAGAATCCACCCAAGGCGTCAAGAGACAATCTGCTGTCAAGAAAACGCTTAGTGTAAGAAAGGAGCACATCATTTCTCACACTTAACCCATTGCTTTGCGTCTGCTCATAAATACCCAATTCCTGCCTTTCCGACCCCCATGGCGTTTTTCTTTCCAAAGCAAAACTTTCATGGCTGATACCGGAACG
>JACFNM010000277.1 GCA_019454915.1 Chitinophagaceae bacterium | reverse complement strand
TCAACGGCAGAATTTTCAGATACCCCGGCCAACGGTCAATCTTTTCAGCGGAGGAAAACACGCGGGAGGACAGGTACCCGTGCAGGATCTATTGATCATACCGGTGAAAGCGCGTACCCTCGATGAGGCACTGGCACAGGTATATGAAGTGTACCAAAGCGCATCATCATGGATTCATCAGAAATACGGCATGAGAGCGCTCAAGGCGGATGAGGGCGGGCTGGCACCCGATTTTCGGAGCGTATCCGAAATGATGGAAGACGCTATCGTGTCTGTCGAAGAAACGGGGTTAAAGCCCGGCAGGGATATATCCCTTGCATTGGATGTGGCCTCGAGCCACTTTTACCGGAATGAAAAATATCATTTTGGTGACGAAGCATTGGATAGTGAAGAGATGATTCGGCTGATTCAGTCGTGGGTAAAAGATTATCCTATCCTGAGTGTGGAAGACGGGCTTGCCGAAAACGACTGGGAATACTGGCCTTCCCTCAGGGCTGCCATCGAGAACAAATGTCTCGTATTGGGAGATGACCTGTTGTGTACCCAGACAGAGCGAATTCAGCGAGCCGTGGCTGAAGACGCCGCTAACGCGCTCCTGTTGAAAGTAAATCAATGCGGCACGCTAACCGAGGCAGCCGAAGCCTTTCGGTTAGCCACCGAATCCGGATGGCAGGTTACCGTGAGTGCACGGAGTGGAGAAACAGAGGACAACTGGCTGGCAGATTTAGCCGTGGGATGGTGCGGCAATCAAATAAAGATTGGCTCGCTGGCACAGTCGGACCGGTTATCCAAATACAACCGGATGCTTGAGTTGGAAACACTCGAAGGATTGTCCATGAGAAAATGGATTTTCCCAAAGTAAGGATAGTCTGCCCAGGCTTTTGAGTGTGGGCTATAGGTGTAATCGCGTCTGAGTCTTTCCACCCTGCCCAACGTCCCTCATCGCCTGCCGATAGTTCTCATTTTCAAATCCCCACATTTCCCCATTCCCACATTCCCACATCCCCATATTCCCCCATTCTCACATTCTCAAATTTCCACATTTTCAAACCAGCCTGCCGGCTGGCAGGTTTTCAAATTACCCCCCCCAACCATTATGCTTATCTAAACACCTGATGATCCCTGTCGCCGCCCGAAAGAAGATATGCCATCAGGCTCCTCAATTCATCGGCGTTGAGCCCGTTAATCAGTCCTTCCGGCATTTGAGAAATGGATATGGGTTCTATTGAAACCACCTCTTCTAAGGGAACGATTTCGGGTGCACGATCGGGATTACGGGTATATACTTTAATGAACCCCGTGTCTCTTACCACCAATCCCTCCACGCTTCTGCCGCTGCTCAGCTTTACGCTGCTGCTGCCATACAAGTCGGAAACAGACTGGCCGGGATGGATAATATCCTCTAATATTTTTTGTACGGAAAAGCGATTCCCCACCGAGCCTAAGTCGGGGCCAATATTTCCACCCATCCCGTCAAAACGGTGACAGGATGCACAGCCGGCCGCGAAGAAGGTATTTCTGCCGAGTTCATAATCCCTCTTTCCGGATGGAGCGTTTACCACCTGCAGCGCATCATTGACCGACCATTTTCTGCCCGGGCCAATAATGGGGTTAATTGAAAAGGATGGTGCTCTCGCTATGGGCACTGCGGTGATTTCCTTAATGGCTTCCCGCTGTGAATCAGGCACATTCAGCAAAGCCTCATCCCGCATACGCTCCAGGAAGCCCCAGTAGCTTTCTCCGCCCATCGCATCTGCAGCCTGATTGATAAGAGAAAAATATTCCTTACGCTGTTCGGTGGTCCAGCCGTTTTTCAGGGTTCTTAACATGAAAAGATATTCCAGTTGATTTGCCGGCGGCGGATTTGCCAGCATGCGTTTGATGGTGCCGCCATAGCTGTTGTTTCTTTCAATGATTCCTCCCCAGTCGGGCGCCTGGGGAGCGGGACTGCTATGAATCAATGCTAATGCACGGGCTATCACCCGTTCATCATTCAGCCGTACCAGCAAACGAACTAACTCAACATTAACCCGCTCATCCTTATCTCCCAACCAATGATATAAACGATCGCTCCATAGTTGTTTTTCCTTTCCTTCCGGTTCACCCAGCCTCATGAGGGACAGAGACAGCGCCCGCAGGTAACCTAATTTTTGCATGGGATTCAGCGCCGGAAAATCCAGTTTTCCGAGTATCTGCAAGGCATCGGATAGATGAGCAGGTTTTCCGGCACGCGCCAGGGCTACGGTTCCCGTAATCACCGCCTGAGGTCGCGTTTCGGCTTTCAACTTTCCAATCCAGGTGGGCACGGGTTGAAATTCGATAGCCACGCGAGCTGCATACCTGATAAACCGGTCTTCATCGGAAAGATAGTTCCACGCAAAAGGAACTGCCCTGGGGTCGGGGTGTCCATGAAAACTTTCCAACCGGTGGCGAAGCTTCCGGGCTTCAGTGCCTTCATCGTCCTGGTAAGATACAGGCGCTGTTGATTCAGTACCGGTATAAGTCACCCGGTATAATTTGGTTTCATTGTACCAGCCTCCCGTGATAAAATACATGGCCCCGTCTTTGCCGATCAAAGCATCTACTACGGCCAGTGGTTTACCGGATATAAATTCTTCTGCTGTTGCGGTATAGCCCGCGCCTGCAGGTTTTAGATGAAAAGCATAGATGGTACCATAGGTCCAGTCAAGGGCGAAAAATGCTCTTTGGTACTTTGCGGGAAATTTAGCCCCCGTTCCAAACAGTACTCCGGTGGGTGAAGCGGGGCCAACATTCAGCACTGCCGGCGGACTGTCTTCATAAAAATCTTTCCATTTGCCGCTGCCGCTCCTCCATCCATAATCACTGCCGCTCACCACCTGTAAGATTCGGGTGGGGCGGTACCAGGGCATCCCCATATCCCATTCCATATCCGAGTCGAAAGTAAATATCTCCCCATTGGGATGGAAGGCGATGTCATAGGTGTTGCGATATCCGACGCTGATGATTTCCCAGTTTTTAGCATCCCGATCCGTGCGGGCAACGTATCCTCCCGGCGCTAAAATACCTAAGGCGTGACCCTGCGCATCCCACTGGCGCGGCAACAGAATATCTTCCTGCCAGTTCAAAACGCGGCTGCTGTACTTTTCAGGTAACGGCGTATGGTTGCCGTTCACAACGTACAAAGCACTTCCGTCCGGAGCAGGTACCAACGCGTGGTTGCCATGGTCGCTCGGACTTTGCGGGCCGCCTAAAAATTTCATTTCATCTAACAGCCCGTCTTTCCCCGATTTGGACATCCGGAAAATTCCTTTTCCATTCACATTGGCAAAAAGACTTCCTTTATACCATGCCAATCCCTGGGCGCCCGTGGCGGGTAAAATTGATTTTTTCACGTTGGCAGAAATCGTTCCGTCATCTTTGGTTACCAGATCAATCCAGTACATCCCCTGGTTGTATTCATCGGAAGCAATCATTCTTCCTTTTTCGTCCATGGCGAGGCTTACCCAGGTTCCCTGTTGGTTTCTCGGCACTTCATAGATCAATTCCACGTTGAATCCCGGTAAAGCGTGGATGGCGCCGGCTGCTTTCTGTTCGCCTGCGTCTTTACCGGATGTCGTTAACGTCTCCGGGTTATTCTTGCCGGGGGCAGTATCCTGCCCAGGATTACTGCTTACCGTTAAAAGGAAAATAGAGAGAAAAAACGCCTGGATTACCCTAACCGGGCTTATCTGAAAATGCGGGAGGCGGGCAATATTAACCATTCGTTCAGTTGATTTGTATAACGTAATTTTTTTAGCTCAGGGTTTTAGATATGGTCTGCATAAAACGGGTTCGGATGGTATCGGAAACCAAATCTGCACGCTAAAAGTCCTCAGTGAGTCAGGTCTCTATACAGGGCGTCTTTGAATTCTACTTTCATGGGAGGCCCCTGGTGCAATTGGAATCCAAACAGTCCGTTCCGAATCCTGTCATCAGCCTGGTCTTCCACCATCGAAATCAAATTGCCGTTCAGCTTCTGAACAATCAGGGCTCCTTTTACGATTAATTCATACTGATTCCATTCACCGTCATGAATCAGGCTTCTGTTGAAATCTTCGGAGACTGCGACAGGGAAAACCGTGACGCTGTCCTGTGGTGAAATGCGAATTAATTCTCCCCGCTTGGCCAACACCTTGCGATGCCTCTTCAAAAAGTTTTCATATACAATACCGGTGTACTGGTTTCCTCCGTCCATATCCGCCTGGTAGCCGAGCAAATCATCGTAACCCTCCGGGCCGCGTTCACACCGGTAATAGATGCCGCTGTTTCCTTTTTCTGAAATGCGGAAAGAAATGTTCAATATAAAATCTTCCACCGGCTTATTCCATATAAAAAAAGAGCTGCGGGAGATTTCATTTTCTGCTGTCGTTTCTCCTATCAATACATCTCCTTCCCAACGCCAGTTGTCCGTAGTTTTCTCCCATTGGTCGTGGGTTTTTACATCGAAAAGGAGAATGGGCTGCGAAGCTTCAGATCGATGATCCGGCGTGTCGCAACCAGCCAGCAGCATAAAACAGCCGATCAGGTATAAAGCATATTTTTTCATGAAAACCAAAGTGTCCGTTTATTTCTTAAGCTATCTAAAGTAGCACATTCTTTTGACAAAAGAATTCACCTGGATAAACTGACTGATAATATTTACCTTGTAAGGAAAACAGATTTTGCAGACAGAGCAGGGCAAAACGAAATATGTTTGCAGATGGGTTGAAACGACCCGGTAAATCTGATGTCTAATTAGTGATGTCATGGCTGGATTTAAATACGCATCCATTAACCAGGCGCCGATATACGAAAGCGTCGTTAATGGTAAGGGGAAAAAGATAATCAATAGGATTCTGATGGGCACCTATGTTACCATTTTAGAAAAGGATGGCGAATGGTACAGGGTGGCCACAGCGGGTCCGAACGGCTGGATTCATGCCGGAAATCTTAGCGATGAGATGGGATTAAAAATATTTTTTCTCGATGTAGGCCAGGGGGATGGCGTGTTGTTGGAAGCAGGCAACTATAAAGTGCTGATAGATAGCGGCCCCAATAACAATATGTATGGATATCTGACTAAATGGCAATACACGTATATTCTTGGGGCTAAACAAAAAGTTCATATTGATTACCTGATCATCAGCCATTTTGATGTAGATCATTATAAGGGAGTAACTAAAATACTGAATGATTCCCGGTTTACCTTCGGAACTATTATTCATCCGGGGATATTAAAAATGGCAACCAAGGAGAATCCCTACAATTCAGGAATAGGCAGTACGATTAAGCAGGACGGGAAGACTTATCTTTCTCTTGTTTTTGACAATCTTTTAAAAATAAGCCAGCCCGTTACCTTCAACAGGGATATCACTGCCTTTTTGAAAGCCCTGTTAAAAGCCAACGATGAAGGCCGGGTTTTGAAAGTGAAGCGATATGAACAGGGGAGTAAGATTATTCAGAAGAAAATTGAGAAAAAAACTTTTCGGATAGAAGTATTA
>JACFNM010000276.1 GCA_019454915.1 Chitinophagaceae bacterium | reverse complement strand
AAACATGACCCTGATGGTCAACGGCTATTAGTCCGCCATCGCCGCCCAGGGTGGGTAAACGCTTCATAACCATCTCATTCGCGGCGTCTTTTAATGAGTATTTTCCGAATTCCATCATGTCACTGATTGTTTTCGCCATTACCAGCCTGATATAGTATTCACCCCATCCTGTACAACTGACAGCACAGGTTTTGTTGCTTGCATAGGTACCGGCTCCGATGATAGGCGAATCCCCCACCCTTCCATAACGCTTATTGGTCATGCCTCCTGTACTGGTTGCGGCTGCTAAATTCCCCGATTTATCCAGGGCTACCGCGCCGACAGTACCACTCCTGGACTCCTTACCAGCGAGAGCTGAATTCAAACGAGGGTCTTTATTCACCGAATGATCCAACTCCATTTTCACGGAATCTTCTTTTTTCAGCTTCTGCAAAGATTCCCATCTTGACCGGGTGAAAAAATAAGAAGGGTCTACTATTTCCAAACCCTCCTGCGTTGCAAACGCTTCCGCTCCCTTCCCCACCATCATTACATGTTGGCTGTTTTCCATCACTTTTCTCGCCGCAGAAATGGGATTTTTGATGGTGGTAACTCCGGCTACAGCCCCGGCGTTCAGGGTTTTCCCATCCATTATAGAAGCATCCAATTCATTTTTCCCGTCATTTGTAAAAACAGCTCCTTTTCCGGCATTAAACAGGGGGTTATCCTCCAGTATTTTTACCGTAGCTTCCACTGCATCCAAAGAGGAACCGCCCCGGTTTAAAATTTCATAGCCCGTTTTAAGCGCTTTTGCCAGGCTTTCTTTATACACTCTTTCGGTTTCAGGAGTCATTTGATCTCTAAGGATGGTTCCGGCTCCCCCATGAACAACGAGCACGATATTTGACGTCATATTACTGGTTTGAGCAATCACAACTGATTTACCAGCCAAGAGGAAAATCCAGATAATTTGTCTCACTTTTAAAAATTGAGTTAAGTTAACAATTAACTAAGATGGGCTAATATTCTTGCTTTTCAAAGCCCGTTACAGAAATTTATGAGAATGAAAACGTTAGCTATCAGCAGGGTTTGCTTATTTTTACACTTAATTTTCTATCCTGAAAACTTCGTATAAAATATTAAGAGCCATAGTGCTGTCATTCCTGTTTTTGATAGTAATAGCCGCACTGCTCATTAACCTTCCGCCGGTCCAGAATGTACTGGTCAGGGCGGTGACGCACCAGCTTTCCCAGCAACTGAATACAAAAATATATGTAAAACACGTTAACTTTTCCCTTTTCAACAAAATGAACCTCGATGGGGTTTACGTGGAAGACTTACAAAAAGACACCCTTTTATATGCCGGCAGAATCAAGGTGAATATCACCGACTGGTTTTTCTTAAAGGATAAAATAGAACTTAAATATATAGGTCTTGAAGATGCCACGATCCGTTTAAACCGTGTGGACAGTGTTTGGAATTATCAGTATCTGATAGACTTCTTTTCTTCTCCACCTTCTAACAAAAAGAAACAACAGCCAGCACTATCCCTGAGGGAGCTGTTTCTGAAAAACATTCATATCAAAAACCGGGACGAATGGATTGGCGAAGATAAAGAACTCGATATAAAAGAATTGAGATTGGTGGCGGAAGAAATCAATCTGGCGGAGAAACGGATTAATATCAGTTCTCTTAAGCTCGATGAGCCGGTTTTTTTCATGAATGATTATACCGGACGCCGGCCGGGCAATGCCCGCCGTAACAAAAACCAAAGAAATAAGCAAAGGGCATTACTCAATCAAGACGGATGGCGATTGCAGGTTAAAGAAATTTCGTTAAATAATGGCGCGTTTAAAAGTAACCGGGAAATAAAAAGGAAGATTTATGATTATTTTGATGACAGCCGGATTCATTTTTACGCGATTAACGGCACCCTGAAAGATGTATCTGTTGTTCAGGATACACTTTTTGCTAAAATCAATCTGGGTACCAAAGAGCGATCGGGTTTTACCGTCAATTCCATTAAGTCTTCTTTCAGAATGCAGCCGGACGCCATGATATTTGATAGCCTGGACATCGTGACGCCTTTTAGTCATCTTACTCATTATTATGCCATGCGGTATGATGATTTTAATGAGGACATGAAAGATTTTATCAGTAGGGTGAAATTAGAAGGAAGATTCAAAAACAGTCGGTTGCACAGCAGGGATATCGCTTTTTTCGCGCCCGAGCTTAGAACTTGGAACACGCAAATTAAGCTGAATGGTGAAGTAAACGGGACGGTGGACAATATAGGCGCGAAAAATTTCACTATTGAATCGGGGAAGAATACTTTTTTGAAAGGGGACATTCGTTTCACCGGACTGCCGGATATATATACAACGCAAATCCATTTTAAAGCCAATACCCTGCGAACCACATATGGAGATGTTGCAGAAATGTTCCCCGATATAAAACAAGTGTCAGATCCAAAATTAAACGAAATCCGGCAAGTTAGTTTTAATGGTGATTTTAATGGTCATCTTCGGGATTTCATAGCAAAAGGAACCATTCATACTAACCTGGGAACCGTTACTTCTAACCTGAACATGAAGTTTCCGGCCAAAGGAGGACCTGTTTACTCAGGCGAGGTAAATACCAATCAGTTTGATATGGGCACTTTTCTCGGAGTTGAAAAACTGGGTGCTATCTCATTTAAAGGGAATATCAGGGGTAGCGGATTCAGCGCGCAAACTTTAAACGCACACCTGGATGGCGTATTCCCCTATATTCAGTTTAACGGCTATGACTATGAACAAACGACGGTTCATGGATTGATGAATAAAAGGCTTTTTCATGGCACCGTTGGAGTCAACGATCCTAATGTTATTATAGGACTGGATGGGGAGATAGACTTTAATCCCGACAGACCCGAGTTTAATTTCTTCGCGGAAATTCAGCGCAGTAATCTGAAGACGATGGGTTTTACCAATGATGACGTAAATGTCATAGGTAAGTTCGACATGAACTTCAACGGAGACGATATTGATAATTTTCTGGGGAATGTATCTCTATATGATGTTGCCATAACAAAAGCAAATCAAACTTTCGTACTGGATACGCTGACCCTGAGTTCACAGCTCATTGATAAACAAAAGATGCTCCAACTTCGCAACACGGAGGCTTCGGCCTACCTGTTAGGCGACTTTTCTATCAGGGAGCTTCCGGATGCGGTAAAGAAATTTTTTAACAAATACTATCCCCGGTATATCTCTCCACCCAAAAGAGAAATTCAAAATCAAACTTTCCTATTTCAACTGGATGTGAAGAATATAGATCAATACATGCCTTTGTTCAATCCGAATCTGAAAGGATTTAATAACAGTACAATAGTAGGGTCGCTTAATTCCGCATCCAATTTAATGGCGATCAGTATGATCATTCCTTATGCCGGGTATAAAAATATGGAGGTGCATGATTTTAAGTTTACAGGTGTCGGGAATATGGATAGTTTGAAAGTAACCAGTGTAATCGGAAATACTGTAGCAAATGACAGTCTTCAGTTCCCCCAAACCAAAATTTCCGTTGCCTCAAGCAATAACGTGTCCCGGCTTAATATAACTACGGCTGCTACACAAACCATTAACGATGCAAATTTGTCCGCCCAGATAACGAGTTTGCCGGACGGTTTGGAAATTCATTTTGACGAGTCCAGTATTGTGTTGAATGAAAAAACATGGCGAATTGACGGGGGCGGTGAATTAACCCTCAGCCGGTCGCATATACACGCTAAAGACATAAACTTCAGTAATGGTGACCAGAAGATTTCACTGGTCAGTAAACATTCCGATGTAGGCGCCTGGGATGATATTATTGTAGATTTTAACCGGGTTATTATTGGTGATTTTATTCCTTTCGTGTTGAGTGAACCCAGAATGGAAGGAGTAATTTCCGGAAACGTTATTATTGAAGACGCTTTTCAGGACATGTATATATCATCCGAATTAAAGGCTGAGCAATTCAGGCTTGAAAGTGATTCCATCGGAGAAATTCAGATTACCGCAGCATGGGATGGAAGCAATAAAAACGCAAAATTTGAGGCGATTTCCGATAATGAAAATTATAAATTTAGTGTAGCCGGCTCTTATGATATGTCTGATTCATTACATCATCAAATTAATGCGAATGCCAATTTTGACTATACGAATATTCATTTCTTAGAGAAGTATTTGAGTACCGTATTTGACAGTATGAAAGGTTTTGCCACGGGGAACCTCCGGATGCAGGGCGACATTAACAAACCCGACTATGTGGGCGATATAGATGTGAAAGACGCCGGATTGAAAGTAGCGTACACCCAGTGCTATTACACTATTGACAGCGCGCGGATTACCTTCACGCCCGGGCAAATAGATTTTGGTACGATTACCTTGTACGACACCCTTACACAAAATGGTAAAAATACTTTTAATAAGGCGGAACTAACCGGAAATTTAAAACATAAGAATTTCAACAACTTTGTCTATAATATTTCTATAAACACCAATCGTCTGCTGGTTCTGAATACCACTAAAGTAGACAATGACATGTTTTACGGGAAAGTAATAGGCAAGGCAAATTTCAGATTCAGAGGACCCGAAGATGACATGAGGATGACGATCTCCGGCGAACCGGTAGACAGTTCGAGTATTTATATTACCTCATCTTCTTCCAAAGAAAGTGGCAGTGAAGATTATATTTTATGGAAACAATATGGGAGGGAGATGGATTTAGACCGCATCAGCGGTAATGAATCGCAGCTTAACATTGACTTGAACCTTACCGCCAATAATTACGTTCGTATGTTTATGGTGCTTGATGAAATTACAGGCGATATTATTGAGGCTAATGGAAATGGAATACTGAAGATGCATACGGGTTCAAGTTCACCATTTACTATTAATGGAAAGTATACGATAGACAGAGGATATTATCGTTTTAGTTTCCAGGAGATTTTCAAGAAGCCGTTTGTACTGCTGCCTGATGAAGGCAGTTATATACGATGGGATGGAGACCCCTATTTGGCAGAAATAAATATCAAGGCAAAGTACGTGGCGAATGACGTGAAGTTGAGTTCTCTTTACGCCGACCAGGGACAGTCGAGTGATCCGGAGTTGAGCAGGTTGAAAAGTGAACGGACGGACATTGACGTGCTATGTACATTACAGGGATTATTGAATAAGCCTGATATCCATTTTGACATAGCGGTTGCAGCCAATAGTGACGTAAAGAATAATCAGCGGCTACTTGGTGATTTGTTGAGAATCAATAATGACGATAACGAGAAGAATAAACAGGTTGCCTACCTCATCGTTTTCAGAAGTTTTGCACCTATCGGTCAGTATAACGTATTACAGGCTGATGCTTCCACATTCGCCTTTAATACCCTTTCTGAATTCTTTTCCGGATACCTGACCAGTTCACTCAAATCCATCCTGTTTGATATTTTTAAAGACCCTACGCTCAACGTAAACTTCAATTACACCAGGGCATCCATTGATCCGA
>JACFNM010000275.1:238-5513 GCA_019454915.1 Chitinophagaceae bacterium | reverse complement strand
TTTCCGGTGAATTGGCCACGCATCTTTCCGGCAGGTATATTGCCTTTCATATCCACAGCCTGAGTTATGAAGAATTCAGGAGGTTCCATCAACTCAATAATACATTCGATACGCTACTACAGTATCTTCGGTATGGCGGCATGCCTTTTTTACCTCACATAGGACTGCAGGAAGACCTTCCTTTTGAATACCTGCGCAGTGTTTACTCTACAATCTTATTAAAAGATGTAGTCGCCAGAGAGAATATTCGAAACGTCTCTTTTCTGGAGAACCTGGTAATTTACCTGGCCAATAACATGGGTAGTCTGTTTTCTGCAAATAATATCAGCAAATATCTGAAATCACAGCATGTTGATATGTCTCCTCAGATAACGATCAACTATGTAAGAGCTTTGACCAATGCATTTTTTGTGCATAAAGTAGTTCGTGCGGAAATAGGGGGGCTGAAAATATTCGAGATCGGAGAAAAATATTATTTTGAAGATATCGGTTTACGTAATGCGATTGTTGGCTTTAACCAGCGTGCCGATATGCACAAATTACTGGAGAATGCAGTCTATCTTCACTTTATACAACAGGGTTTCCAGGTTTTTGTTGGAAAAATGAATGATAAAGAAGTGGATTTCGTTGGAATAAGGGATGGGATAAAGCTGTATGCACAGGTTTGCCTTACCCTTGATAATGACGAAACAACTGCCCGTCGTGAATTTGGTAACCTCTTGCAAATTGAAGACAATTACCCAAAATATGTAGTCACTTTAAATGATGTTTCTACGGGTATCAGCAAAGAGGGGATTGTTCACATAAATCTGATAGACTTCCTGACTGCCAATCAAAGTTAAATCAGAGCGCTGCTATCGGGTCTTTGATAATTGTCCGGCGTTACGTGTCGGCAGGCGGGGAAGCCTAACCGCGAACAAAAGCCGGGTACATATTTTTCACGCCGACGTATAACAAATCCGAATATCTCAGTCATCCGATCGCCCACCACAGAAACAGACCACGCCCGATCTGCACAATATCTCCACCTCAAAGAACGGCAACTCCATAGAATAAGCCCAGCAACCGTAGGTTTGGTTTGTATAGTTTTGGTTGAAATCAGGCAATTGGCCAGAAACAATTTGACTTATACAGGAAATCGCAAAAATTAGGACTAAGTACCCCATAAAAATTATGATCAACGGTTAACGCGTTACCAGGGAATTCAATGTATCTTCAGCCCATACATCTGGGAATGAATTACGAAACGAAAACTTAGTTACTGTCCGTTCGCTTTTTATGCTGATATCGGGCTTACTCTTATCTGCCCACCAATAGCTTTTAACACCTTCATAATAGTTGAAAATTGTGGCTTAGCCCCTTCAGATAATGCTTTGTATAAACTCGGTCTGCTCATTCCGGTTTCTTCGGCTATTTTAGTCATACCAATTGCCTTAGCAATATGTCCGATTGCAGTCACAATTTCAGTATCACTTCCTTCTTCTAAAATCACATTCAGATATTCGGCAATCATTTCGTTGCTGTCTAAATAATCTGCTATATCAAACTTTGATGTTTCCAATTTTATCTTTTTAATTTGTTCCAAATTTCTTTAGCTTTTTCAATGTCTTTCTGTTGGGTGGATTTGTCTCCGCCAATTAGCAGGATAATAATCTTTCCTTCCATTTCTTTAAGATAAACTCTGTAACCTTTCGCGTAGTTGATTTTTAATTCTTTAATACCATTTCCAACTGGTTTACAATCTCCGAAATGTTCTTCATTTTCTAATTTCTGAAGTCTGAACAAAATTTTTGCTTTTGCTTTCAGGTCATTCAGCTTCCTATACCACTTATCAAATTCTGCCGTTTTTTCAATAAAATACATTATTCAAAATTGTATTCATCTCGATACAAAATTAAATAAAACATTTTAATATACAAATTGGGTTTTTGAGTTTCGCGCCTGCTATTATTTTTCTGAACGCTTTAGCAAGCAGGGAAGCAGAATAGCGAACAAAAGGCAGAGGATATATTCGCCGCGCCGACATATAACCAATCCGAATGCCTCAGCCCTCCTATCGCCTACTACAGAAACAGACCGCGTCCGGTCTGTACAATATCCCCACTTCAAAGGACGGCAACTCCGTAATATAAGCCCAACAACAGTAGGTTTAGTTCAACATCGCTTTCATTTCTCGTCCTGTGGACGAAGCGAAAGCTTAGTTATTAGCAGCGGACTATCTTTTACCTTTTGCTTTTAAATTTTAAAATATCGGGATTTTGATATTGTATCACATGTCCCAATATGAGCTTAGCTTTAAATGCCGTATCTTCAACCTGGCTTAAGGAAATATGTGATGGACTTGTCCACTTTGAATCTGAGTAACCTACATAAAATCCATTCTGTTTAAAAATATTTGCTGAATCCCACCATTCCCGATTCTTTTTATCTTCGGTATAACTCTCGTAAAACAATTTAAAGTTTTCAGCCTGAAGTTCTCTCGCCCTTTTTTCTATTTTGTGATCTTCTTCATTAGGTAGTTCCAAAATGGCCTGCTTAATTGATTTTTCCATGGCTAAAGTTTCACTTCTTATTAAGTGGAATCCTTCTTTTAATATTTGCAATTTTTCACTGTGAGATTTGAAAATAGCTGTTACGTCTCGATTATCGTCAATAAGAAAATGGTTATAGAGAGCAAATGCTTTTATAGATTCTTCACAACATAATATAAAAAGTGAATTTGCTAGCCCATAGTGACCCAGTTTCATAATTTGAGACGCGCAACTAAACATTGTTTTAGCGTTCTCAATTGACAAATTTATTCCCTTTATTAGACTTTCCGGTGTTTCAAAATCTTTAACCATGACGAATTAGAGTGACCGCTTTTGCATAGCAACCAACGTTTGTCTTACCGAAAATACGAACGTATTGCATTATTTTATAAAAATACATTCTTGGCCATTAACCCAGACCTGGATAGGCTTTCCGAACGATACATCCAGAAAAAATAAGTTTCGCTGATACCGCTGCTGTTATTTCCCCAAACACTCTGGCAAACAAATCTGCAGGGATTGCCAAAGGCGATCCCTCTCGCCTGCGGCGGGCGATGCTAAACCCCAACAATAGGGTCGCGCGATGCGCAACCTTTTTTATTTTCCCAAGCGCTTTGGCAAACAAGGTTTGCCGCGCGTTTAGGAAAATAAAAAATGCTCCTGTCGGAGCACTATTGTTGGGGTTTGCGGAGAGAGAGGGATTCGAACCCCCGGACCTGTGACAGTCAACGGTTTTCAAGACCGCCGCATTCGACCGCTCTGCCATCTCTCCGGCGCAAAAATAGGCTTGCCGGAGTAATTGGCAAAATCCTTACCTGATATTATTTTTCTTTTCCGCTTCGATCAATGCCCCTGCATAAATCCGCGAATGGCCCGCGCCGCATTCATTGACGCATGCCCGCCTTCACTCAATAAGGCTCTTAACTGGCGATAGTCCTGACCCATCCGCTTTAGCCGGTCCTGGTCAGTAAGTATCAACTGTAATTCTCTCCTGAGATTGTCTACGGTGAGTTCCTGCTGAATCAATTCCGTTACCACCGGCTTATCCATGATCAGGTTAACGAGAGAAATATATTTAATCCGGATCACCCTTTTCGCAATCTCATAGGAAATCCGGCTCCCCTTATAACAAACCACTTCCGGCACCCCAAAAAGCGCCGTCTCTAAAGTGGCCGTCCCCGAAGTAACCAACGCCGCGCACGACTGCATCAACAGCGAATAAGTTTTTCCGCTCACCGCTTTCACATTACCATAAGACGCCAATAATGTATCGTAAAATGTTTTTTCCAACCCCGGAGCCATGGCCACCACAAACCGGTATTCCGGAAAAAAAGCGCTTACCTCCAGCATCACCGGCAACTTCTTGAGTATCTCCTGTTGACGGCTTCCCGGCAGCAGGGCTATGATATCTTCCTTCACCTCCTCACCATGGGCACTCTTCCACGCCTCAATGACTTCCACCAGCGGGTGACCCACATATTCTACCTCATAATCCCACTTCTTGTAAAACGCTTTTTCAAAAGGCAGAATCACCAGCATCTTATCCACACACCGTTTGATAGACTTCACCCTGTTTTCTTTCCAGGCCCAAACCTGCGGCGAGATATAATAGATGATCTTATACCCCTGCTCCTTTGCCCATTTGGCAATACGAAGATTAAATCCCGGATAATCAATCAGGATGATGGCATCGGGCCGGTAAGCGATGATATCTCTTTTACAGAAAGAAAGATTCCGAAAAATAGTACGTAGGTTTTTGAGCACTTCCACAAAACCCATAAAAGCCAAATCCCGGTAATGCTTTACCAGCGTGGCGCCTGCAGTTTCCATCAAATCTCCGCCCCAGCACCGGACGTCCGTTGCTGCGTCTTCTTCTTTCAATGCTTTGATCAGGTTGGAACCGTGTAAATCACCCGAAGCCTCACCGGCAATGATATAGTATTTCATCCTTTCCCCTGTATTTGTCATACAAATTTAAACAACAGGGCTGCAAGCGCATAAATAAGGGTGATGGTAAAAACACCTTTGGCGGTTTTATCCCGACGCGAATTAATATACAGCGTGAAGATGACGATATTCAGAAAGAGGCAGGGTATGGAAACACCGGTAACCAGCCGCTTATTCTGGTGGAGCGCCGTAAACATTTCTCCCATACTGTACACCGGGAAGAATTTAATAAAATAATACACGATTAAACTCACCAGCGGCCCGATAAATCCCAGAACGAGTCCAAAGACTAAATCATCTTTCTTAAATATCACTGCTTAAAAATTTTTTCGAGTTTGGTCTTTAAAACGTAATTGGTCAGGTCAAATTGTACCGGCACCACGCTCACGTAATTATTTGCCAGCGCCCACACATCGGTATCTTTGCCCTTATCAAAATTCACAAATTCACCCGTGAGCCAGTAGTATTTCCTCCCCGACGGATCTTTTCTTTCGTCAAAGTCTTCTTTAAACTTGGCATAAGCCTGGCGGCAAACCTTAATCCCGTTAATCAGGCTTTCATCCACCGCCGGAAAATTGACGTTCAGACACAGATGTTTATCCGCTTTCCTTTTCAATACCGCCTCCACAATTATCCGGGCATATTTCCGCGCCGTGGTGAAATCGGCTTCCATGCTAAAATCCAGTAAAGAAAAGCCGATAGAAGGAATATTTTCAATAGACGCTTCTATCGCGGCGCTCATGGTACCGGAATAAATCACGTTGATGGAATGGTTGGCGCCATGATTGATGCCGCTG
>JACFNM010000275.1:0-228 GCA_019454915.1 Chitinophagaceae bacterium | reverse complement strand
GATGCACAAATCCGGTTTTCGCTTCAGAATCTTATCTACGGCTAATTTGACGCAATCCACGGGCGTGCCCGTGCAACTCCAGGTTTCCACTCCATGACTATTTTGCACCTGGTGCATCCGAAGCGGCGATCCGATGGTAATGGCATGCCCCATCCCCGACTGCGGCTTATCGGGCGCTACCACCACCACCTTACCTAATCCCTTCACCGACTCCACTAAATTAATGAT
>JACFNM010000274.1 GCA_019454915.1 Chitinophagaceae bacterium | reverse complement strand
TTACAAAGATTATCCATCTTGTGAAATTTTGGATAATCCACCTTTAAGGATTTATAGACGGAAAGGAAGAATTCGTTGGTTCCGCCTGCCGTTTCATCCTTAAAAATCAGTTCACCATCCCGGTAAACAACGCCGGAACGAATAAGGACATGTGCGCTGATATATAAATCTGGTGCAGTCAAATCGTGTTGGTAAAAGTGGTTTTATTTTTCGTCAATAATCTTCTTAGCCTTGATCACCCTGGCCAGTTTCTGCAGGGCTGTTTGGTGTTCTTTGATGAACGGGTTTGAGGTGTCCCACACATAACCTGCCAGCACCGAACAAATCTGGTTTTTGATTTCCGCCTCCTGGTTTTCCGCAAAGAAAATGGTTCCGAGTGTTCCGTCGTACCAGGCCAGGATATAGGAACGGAATACTTCCACTCCCTCCACCATGACGGCGGTATATTCTTTTTCCCAGTCCACTTTTTCTCCTTTCAATTGCCGGATGACGAGTTTGGCAGCTATTTGGCTGGAGACAACGGCAAGTGTTACTCCCGAAGAAAATACGGGGTCCAGGAATTCCGTTGCATTCCCGGTAAGTACAAAACCGTTGCCATAAAATTTATCTACTGTTTTTGACCACGACTGCAATACCCGGGGTTCAAAAACCAGTTCCACATCTTTAAATCGCTCACGCAGATAAGGTTCGCTTGCAATCAAAGCCCGGTATTTTTCTTCCGGCGAGCCTTCAAATTCTTCAAAGAATTCGGGAAAACCTACGAAGCCCAGAGAGGTCACGCCATTTGAAAAGGGGATAACCCAAATCCACACATCATCCCTGTGTACCACGATGGTGATCCGGTTGGGTTCATCAGACATGGCTCTTCTTTTATCAACGGTATGTGCGAATAAAGTCTTCCGGGACGGAAGCGTAGAAGGTCTCTCCAAATTGAGTAAGCGGGGAATGACTCTGCCGTAGCCGCTACCGTCAACGATGAACCGGGCTTTTATATATTGCTTATTGCCCTGAGTATCTTCTACCGTGGTGACGGAGCTGCCGTCGTCATTGAATTGAATACCGGTGACTGCCGTTTCGTATTGCACGGTTACCCCCATTTGTTCAACGGTTTGCGCAAGAGTATTGTCAAAATCGGCGCGGGGCACCTGCCAGGTTTGAGTCCACCCTTTCGTAAATTGATCGGCAAACTGGAAGTCACAGACCCTGCCGTCCCGTACAAACTTTGCCCCGTTTTTTTCCTGATAGCCTCTTTTCGATAACGCATCCAGAAATTTAGCTTCATCTAATGCTTCCATGCAGCGGGGTAAGAGGCTTTCACCTATGACGAAACGGGGAAACTTCATCTTTTCTATGATACGTACGCTAAAGCCGGCCTGATGGATGAGAGAAGCGGCAACGGTACCCGATGGCCCGGCGCCGATAACCAGTACATCTGTTGACTCTGTCTGCATGATAAATGATATATAAAGATTAAAAAAATTGAGGGATGACGGTTTCTATTCCTGAGAAAAGTACTAATAAAAAGCCAAAGAGCCAATCAATCATCAAACCGGTTGCTTTATGCCTTTCTTTTTGCATCTCAAAAGGGTGTGGCTCAGCCCGATACCATCAACCTGTTCTTCAATTTCCAGTCCCGCTTCCTCAACGCATTGTTTGAACACCCTGGAATCATACATCTGGCTGTTTCCGTTTGCTATGGCAGTGAAATAGATGGAGGTCTGCTGCAGGCAGAAGGCGGCTGTCTCAAATCGTTGGGTATCCCAGAAAGCTTCCAGTATCAGAATGCTTCCATCCTCGTCTATGGCCTCGGTACAGCGTTTCAGGATGGATACAATTTCGGCTTCCGAAAAACAGTCCAGGAACTGGCTCATCCAGATGGCATCGAAGCCTTTGGGAAATGGCTGACTTTCATCCAAAATATTGATAGGGTGAAAAGATACCTGGCTGCTCAGCCCCAGCTCTTCTATTTTCTTTTTTGCCAAACCTAATTGACCCGGCAGATCCATAATGGTGACGTGAATATCGGGGGAATGTCTGGCGGAAGCAATTGCCCATTTTCCGGTGTTGCCTCCGATATCCAATATGTTTTTTATACCCTTGTCGTATATCTGGTGAATCACGGCCGGAAATGCATTATCGGAAAAAAAGTGGTCGAAGGCGAACCAGCTTTTCTGCGCTTTTTCGGGAAGAAGAGATAATCCTTCATAAATAGTAGACCAGTTTCCGAGGGTCTTTAAACCTTCCGGTTTACCGGTCTCGATGCTTTTGTCCAGATCGAACAGACCTCTATAACAGATATCGTGTACAAAATCCATGTTGACCCGGGTAAGCGGGTCGTGTAATATGAAATACCCGGTACGCGTCAGTGCATATTTGGCGTTATTTTCTGTGACCAGTCCGATACCCAATGCCGATTCCAGCAGCACCCTTATTCCATAGTGCGGCAGCTTCACCTTTTTACCGATGTCTTCTAAGGTGATTCCAGCTGAACCGCTTTCTTCAATTACCTGCAGGATTCCTTTTTCTCTCAAAACCCGGGATACCTGGAATATAACCGGTCCGAAGGCGATGAACTGGGCCATATCTTTTGCTTCGAGCGCCGTCTTCTTATCTTTCTTAAAGAAATTCATATACCGTACTACTATTAATTAAAAGATGATTGATATAAGGTCATGTCTTTTTTAAAATAACGGCTGCATTGCAGCCCCCGAATCCTGAACCCGTCTTCAAACAATAATGATAACTACCCGTCTTCAAAGCGGTATTAACGTGTACCGGAAGTGAAGTGCCTGGTTGTTCAAAGCCCGGCGTGGGCAGGATGGTGTTGGACAATAGTGAATGACCGGAAATGACGGTTTCTAACAGACCGGCCGCTCCCAGTGTATGTCCATAGTAACCTTTCAGGCTGTTCAGCGGAGTTTTCTCCAGGCCGGACAGGTTAATGGCCTTGGATTCCATTTCGTCATTGTACAGGGTAGCGGTGCCGTGTGCGGAAATAAAATCAATAGCTGCTTTGGAAACGGATGCCTCACGGATGGCGGTTTCTATAGCCTGGTGTAGTTCAGCGCCGGTCCTGGAGGGACCGGATATATGGTTGGCATCATTACTGACCGCGCCGCCGGCTATCCGGATACAATTCTGACCGGAAGGTTCTTTTACGGACAAAATGATGGTGGCTGCCGCTTCACCCAACGTGATACCGTTCCGTTCTTTGTCAAAGGGCTTGCAGGGTAAATCACTCACGGCGTGAAAGGATTGAAAGCCGGATAAAACAAACCGGGTGATAAGATCTGCCCCGGCCACCACGGCATGGTCGTATAGCCCCGCCTGGAGCAACCGCATACCCGTGATTAATGCGACCATACCCGAAATACAGGCATGGGATATGACCCGGGGTGAATGAACAAATCCAAAATGACCCCCAATGCGTTGCGCCGATGAAAAGAGGCTGATTCTTTTTACCAGTTCTTCGCTTAATGATTCTTTTTCCAGCAGGCCGATATTGCCTTTGGTGGTGGCGATGATCAAAATGGTTCTGTTGTCCCCGAAAAAGACGGGCGTGGCGGGCTGTGTGTTTTGGATGGAATGAATCAATAGTCTTTCGAACCGGGTATATTTTTCGGAATTTTGGATGCCTTCGGTGAAGGCTTCTTTTTCGTCAAACAGGGAGGCATAATAGGGACTGGGACTGAAGGCATTTTGATGCAGTTGAATACCGGAGTGTCCCGCTTTCAGCAAATCGAAATTGGCTGTAGTCGTTTGACCCAGGGGCGACACGATATTATCTGCAACAATAAAAACCGGTTTCATTTTTTCGTTGCGAATATAATCTATTCTCATTGCTGCCATATGAAATCCGCTAAAGAATATAGTTACCCGTGACACCAGACCGTTCTCCCTCGCTGTTCGGGTTATTTTAGCGGGCTACGTTATCTCGCTCTATTGGCAGGTTTCAAGTCATTTAATACGGGCATGCTGAAGTCAATCCCGCAGTGAAGGGAAATACAGGAGTCCCCGTCACAACGGGTGATGTACTACCAACTTTGTCCCCATATCCTAAGGAAAGGAGCAAGAAGCTATCCACATTTGTTGAAAACTTCTGTAGCCTAAATTTTGCTAAATAAAATAGCACATCTATATTTGACATTATTTGTCAAAATAAAATCATTCAAAATGGACAGTTTAGGCGATACGATCAGAAAATTAAGAGAGGGCAGGGAGTTACCTTTGCGTATCGTTGCCTCGTATCTTGACATTGACCAGGCTATATTAAGTAAAATAGAACGCCAACAACGCAAAGCGACAAGAGAGCAGGTGGTAAAATTAGCTGCGTATTTTAAGGTGAAAGAAGACGACTTACTGATAGCCTGGCTTAGTGATAAGCTGGTGAATGAGGTAGAAGATGAAGAAGTAGCATTGAAAGCATTGCAGGTGGCGGAAGAGAAAGTAAAATACATCACTAAAGACAGGAAAAAATAACGACAATGCCCACCCTCAATTTCAAAGGAAAAACATTCGTCCAAAACCACCACCTGGCGGTCAAATACCACCAATTGCTGCCGAAGAAGGATTTGAGTCTTACGGATAAAGTTTCTTTACACGATAACCTAATCATACAAGGCGACAACCTGAAAGCATTGAAGGCGCTACTTCCGACTTATGCAGGAAAAATCAGGTGCATTTATATAGATCCACCATACAATACCGGAAATGAAAATTGGGTGTATAACGATAACGTAAATAGTCCGATGATTAAGGAATGGCTGGGCAAAGCCGTGGATGTTGAAGATTTGACAAGACACGACAAATGGCTTTGTATGATGATGCCACGATTAAAACTTTTACGAGAATTGTTGAGTGAGGACGGTGCCATTTTTATTTCTATTGATGATAATGAACAACCCAATTTACGGATACTACTCGATGAAATTTTTGGAGATAATTTTTTGGCTTGCTTTGTCTGGCAGAAAAAATACGGGCCGGCAAACGATGCTAAACAATTTTCTGAAACACATGAATATATTGTGTGCTATGCTAAGAATAGACCGCTGTGGATTCCTAACCTTATCGAGAGAAATGAAGAACAATTAAAAGCGTTTAAAAATCTTGATAACGACCCCAGAGGTCGTTGGCGGGCAAGTGATTTATCCGCACGTACTTATTCAGAAAACACGGATTACCCGATCGAAAGTCCCAATGGTGATATATTCTACCCGCCAAAGTCGCGCTCATGGATAGTTTCAAAGGAACGCTTCAATGAGCTACTGAAAGATAATCGGATTGTGTTTGGTATAGACGGAAAAGGACGCCCAATGCAAAAGCGCTTTTTGACTGAAGTGAGAAAAGGAATAACGATACAAACGTGGTGGGACAGAAATTTTGCTGGAGATAATAAAATAGCAAGGTATGAATTGAAAGAAATATTCCCGGATAATCCATTTAATACCCCTAAGCCAAGTTCTTTGTTAAAAAGAATTATAGGATAATATAGATTAACCGCAAAGTTAATACAGTTCTTTGATAAGTCT
>JACFNM010000273.1 GCA_019454915.1 Chitinophagaceae bacterium | reverse complement strand
TTCCCGGTATTTCGGTAATACCCAATACTGGTCATCCACCAATAGTTCCAGTTTATCTACGTGATACCTTATCTTATCAAAATAGGCGTCTTTCACGTCGCTCTGATAGGCGATTGCCTTTTGGCGGGTATCGGCTATCTTATTGGCTATCTTTCTGGCGTCAATCATCTTTTCCACGTGCTCGGCAACCTTTGCAATGTGTTCCGAAATCTTTTCCAGTATCCGCAACTGATTCGCAAAAGAAGATTCGGGCATACCTATTTCTTTAAGTCCTTTGATATTTTCAATCAGTTCATTCTGGTATTTGATCGAACTGGGTAAGATATGGCTTGTACACAATTCGCCCATAATCCGGCTTTCTATCTGAACCTTCTTGATGTATTTTTCCAGTTCTATTTCATGCCTGGCTTCCAGTTCATACGAATTAAAAATCCCCATCTCATCATAGATAGCCTTTGACTTTGCGGAAATCATGGCATCCAGCGCCAGAGGCGTGGTTTTCACATTAGCCAAACCACGCTTTTCCGCTTCTGTCGCCCATTCCTCGCTATAACCATCTCCTTCAAATAATATTTTTTCCGAGGCAGCGATATACTCCCGTATGACCTGCATAATCGCTATCTCTTTTTTCTCTCCCTTTTCGATTATCGCATCCACTTCCGTCTTAAAGCTCGTTAACGTTCGGGCAACAATTGTATTGAGAACCGTTACCGGGATTCCACAGTTTGCCGTTGAACCTACGGCGCGGAATTCAAATTTGTTTCCTGTAAACGCAAAAGGAGAGGTACGATTTCTATCGGTATTGTCCAGTAAAAGTTCGGGTATGTTTTTGTGAATGTCTAACTTCAATAATATTTCATCCTGCTCCGAAAACTTATCACCCACCCGGGTTTTGATTTCGGTTAAGACCTCATTCAGGTATTTACCAATAAAAACCGAAATAATCGCCGGAGGCGCCTCGTTGGCCCCTAACCGGTAATCGTTGCCCGCCGAAGCCACCGACGCCCGCACCAAATCGGCATAATCGTGCACGGCTTTGATAACAATAACGAAAATGGAAAGGAACATCAGGTTTGTTTTCGGTGTCTTTCCAGGAGCCAGAAGGTTGATGCCCGTGTCGGTTGACATACTCCAATTGTTATGCTTACCGCTACCGTTGATTCCTGCAAAGGGCTTTTCATGCAGCAACGCCATCAAACCGTGTCTCCGCGCTATACGGGTCATCAGGTCCATCAGGAGAATGTTATGATCCACCGCGAGATTGGCTTCCTCAAAAACCGGAGCACATTCAAACTGTGCCGGCGCCACCTCATTATGACGGGTCCTCAACGGAATTCCTAAGCGGTACGCCTCTTCTTCAAAATCTTTCATATAAGCGTAGATCCGTTCAGGGATGGAGCCAAAATAGTGGTCATCCAACTGCTGACCTTTTGCCGGCGCATGACCAAATACAGTACGACCCGCCATCACAAGATCGGGCCGAGCGGTCGCCAATCCCGCATCCACCACAAAATATTCCTGCTCCCAACCCAGTGTGGCAATGACCCGGGTAATGTTTTTGTCAAAATAATTACACACATCCACCGCAGCCTTGTTCAGTGCGTCCAGCGAACGAAGCAATGGCGTTTTGGTATCCAGCGATTCTCCGGTATAGGAAACAAAAATGGTAGGAATACAGAGCGTATTCGCGTCCCCGATATTCATTATAAACACCGGAGACGTGGGATCCCAGGCGGTATATCCTCTTGCTTCAAAAGTTGCTCTTAATCCGCCGGAAGGAAAAGAAGAGGCATCGGGCTCCTGCTGAATAAGAGAAGCGCCGTCAAATTCCTCGATGGGAATACCGTCGCCTTTAAGCGTGAAAAAAGAATCGTGCTTCTCTGCCGTTGCGCCGTTCAGGGGCTGGAACCAGTGCGTGTAGTGCGTCACCCCCTTAGCCTCAGCCCAATGCCTCAATCCTGCGCCAATATGATTTCCCATCGTCCTGTCTATCTTCTTACCGGTCTTGATGGCAGCCACCAGGCTCTTGTAGGCCTCGTCACTCAGGTATTCCCTCGCTGTCTTTAACGTGAATACATTTTCGCCGAAAATGCTGGTTATCTTATGATTACCTTCTATAACGACCTTGGTTGCCGCTCCGGACAACTGATTAAGCGCTTTGATCCTAAATGATTCCATTGAAGAATGTTATTGTATATAAATAATAAATATGAGTATATAGAACAACAATTAGACAATAAACACACGTATATTTCATACTATCATACTCAAATACTCCACAAAAATGTAAATTTTTGAAACAAAATAATAAAAAATAATACATATTATTTTTTATTATTTATTAATCGGAAGCTTCCGGCGAGTAAGTGAACAAAGGGAATGAGGAAAAGAACGGCATACAGCGCCTTATATCTCACGATTGTGCCCGGGAACGGGGTCGTGTAGCCGATTAATATAAAACCGCTGAAGGAAAGTGCCAACAGGAAGAGAAAATAGGGTGTTTTAAAACAAGCAGCAACTTCACTGCGGGCTTTGATTATTGCCAGCGCCATCACCACCAGTATCAACATATTTTCTAAAAAAGTCATCAGGTGGAAGGCGCTCTTCAGCTCCGAAATATAGGGTCGTAAAAAAATATGGTTCACCGCCTGGGGAAATACTTTTACATAGCTGAAAAAATTAGGCTCCAACGGGGTGAGCGGTAATACCGTATTGGCTTCAAGGGTCAAAAACTGATGTTGCTTTTCAGCAAGTTTAAGGGGGAAATCAAGAGCCGGCGACAACATTCCGCTCATAAAGAAGAGAACAACAAAAAACACCGCGGCACCCAAAGCCACATAAAATGCTTTTGCCGGAAATTTTGCCGATAACCACCAAATCGAAAGCGCCGGTATCAACAGTACCGCGTTCACCGGTCTCAGCAATAAAACAGCAATGAAACTTACAACACAAAATACAATGTGTTTCCGGTGGCTGTTTCCGGAAAAGAGGTAATGCACAGAATGAATGAGCCAACCGGTAAAAAACACGATTAATCCGTCTTTATCTATACCGCTGTTCCAAAACAGACAGGAAGGAAGAAAGAATATCAAGCCATACAAAAGCGTCAAATTCCGCTTATAAAAATGAGCCGAGATCAGAAAAATCAGATATAATCCAAAGAAAGGCAGGGCATTAAAGAGCACCACATTTACATAATAATTGCCCCTGCTTAACAGATTAAAAATCGCCAGTAATTTAATCAACAGGTTTTCGCCGACGTTGCTCCAGAAATTATTATCCGCCGTCGAAAACATATCACCGGCATTTTCAACGTTCAGCCCGGTTAGGAAAAAAGAAGCGGGATGCTTAATCAATTTTTGATACTCTTCCAGGGATTCCCTGAAATAAGACCAGCTATCACTCACCGCAAAAACATGGGCATATAAATAACCATACAGCATACCTGCCATCACTTTTGCCGCAAAGGCAGCAATCATCCAATGCCAGGAAAGCGCAATCTCATTTTTTTTATGTATCCGCCGGAACAACAGACTTAGCGCGGCAAAGTAAACCAATCCCAATACGATATATAAAAGTTGCGACAATTCCCGTTGTTATTGTGGAGTATTCAAAATCATCGCATCCTTTGTTTCATGATGGCGGCGTCTCCGTCACCGGCGACAATTTTAAATACACCCGTTATTGTTTCACTGACAGTCCGCTAAAATAAACTATTGTACCTTGAAAAAAATATATTTTCACCGTATTCCCATGATGCCTTATTTTTAATCGGTTTAGAAGTATATGTCGAAAATCATTCTGGGTGTTTCAAGTTCATTTTGTGCAAACTTTCTGAGGGGGCAGGTTGCCTATCTTGTTGGCCATGGCTTCGATGTAACCATCATCAGCGGACCCGGTGAAGAAATCAGTCTTCTATCCAGAAAAGAGAATGCCCGTTTGTACACCATTCCCTTCACCAAGAGAATTACGCCGGTTACCGATCTTTTCCAACTCTTTAAAATAATCCGTATCCTGAAGAAAGAAAAACCAGAGATCATCAATGCCGGTAATCCCAAATCGGGATTCTTAATTATGCTCGCCTGCTGGCTTACCGGATATAAAGGAAGAATTTTCACGCTGCATGGATTGTTATCAGATTCCAAAACCGGTTTTTTCAAGTGGCTTATCACTTTAACGGAAAAAATATCCTGCGGAATAGCCAAACAAGTCATTGCCGTCAGCCCTACATTAAAGACACACGCAGAAAACAGAGGCATTCTTTCCCCGGATAAAAGCCTGGTGATAGGACAAGGAAGCGCTAACGGCATTGATCTGTTGAGTTTTCGAAGAAGTACCGAAACGGAAATCAAAGCCCAGGCATTAAAAAAGCAGATAGGGCTAAACGAAAATGAAATAGTTCTGGGATTTGTGGGCAGAATATCCCGGGATAAGGGCGTCGGCCTCCTGTTCGAAGCTTTCAACCGTTTGATCAATAAATATCCTTCTCTCCGACTGATATTAGCCGGACCACTGATAGAGGAGAATCCTGTCACCAAACAGGAACTCCGGCAATTGTATAACGATAAAAATATTATTTACCTGGGCAAACTGTTTGATGTTATACCCATATACAGCCTCACTGACATCCTCGTACTACCCTCCTACCGGGAAGGTTTTCCCAATGTGTTGATAGAAGCTGCTGCCATGGAAGTTCCCGTGATTGCTTCGGATATTCCCGGATGCAGAGACGCCGTATCGCCCGGGACTAACGGCCTGCTATTTGCCAGTGGGGACGCGTTAGCGCTAAGCCAGTCTATCGAAAAACTTCTCCAACAAAAAGATCTGCGAGAGCAATATGGAAGAAACGGACGAAAATTCGTTGAAGAAAATTTTGAGAACCGACTAATCTGGCAGGGACAAGTGAATTTGTACAGAAGTTTATTGGAAGATACTCAGACTGATAGATTAACCTGACATAAAGTATATCTGAAACACGAAGGAACGCCCCTAGAAGTTCCGATTGTAACAGAACCATCCATTCACCTAATACCGCAGCAGATCACATATATATCAAATTCTCCACTCACTTCACCTTACCCGAAGTCCACAGCGCGGCATTCAACAGCAGTTTTCTAAATCCGGCCGAAGAATAAGACTGCTCATTATGCCCAAGTAAAGTTTGAAACACTCTTCCGTTTCCATATGTATAACGCCACGCGAGCGGCTCATCCTGACCGGTGTTTTTTGATTTGGCCGATAAAAGCGTATCAATAGCCGCTGAGCCTTTTTGGTTGTAATACAATTCGTCTGTCGTTTCAAAATCTTTCAGCCTTTTTGTGGCCGGATCATAACGGTTTCGGATATTCACGGTAAAACTGCCATAAGCGTCATGGGCGCTATTGCTATTATGATCCCATACCCGTCGGCAAATATTCCTGTATTCGGGCCAATCCGTCTCGGGAGCATTCGGCAACGAGTAATGAAAAGCGCCATTTGAAAAATGCAAAATCATTAATCCCCCACCTGAGGAAAGGTAATGTACAAAAGATTGCTTTGACAAGTCACTTAAAGGC
>JACFNM010000272.1 GCA_019454915.1 Chitinophagaceae bacterium | reverse complement strand
AACCGAATATCATCTTCGCCCATTGGCTTTTTCTCAATGGCGCCGGTTTCATAAAAAGGAAGATTCTGGAAGTGAGCACGTTCATCTCCTATACCCACATACCGGCAGGTGGCTTTTGCTTCACAACGCCGGATTAATCCTTTGATACTTCTTATTTCCGGAGTATCCAGTTGGCGGACTTTCTTTTGAGCGAAATACTCGCGAGCATCGTTAGATATTTTCCTGGCCTTAGCGCTGTCTATACCAAACATTTCTTCAAAGCCCACTGCAAAATCCAGAAAGCGGGTGACAAACTCGTCCGTGACCGCAATATTCCCTGAAGTCTGGTATGCTACGTGTACTTCATGCCCCTGGTCGTGTAATCGTTGGAAAGTACCTCCCATGGAGATGATATCATCGTCGGGATGAGGAGAAAAAATAACCACCCGTTTAGGAAAAGGCTTCGAGCGTTCCGGATGCTGCGGGATATCTGAATTGGGTCTGCCTCCGGGCCAACCCGTGATGCTATCACGCAACATATAGAATACCTGCAGATTGATTTCATAGGCTTCACCCTTTTCCACCAGCAGGTCACCTAAACCATTATCGTTATAATCACTATCCGTCAGGCTCAATACCGGTTTGTTGAGCTTAATGGCGGTGTTAATGACCGCGCGGCGGATAAGCTTCGGAGTCCATTCGCAGTCGCCGGTTAACCAGGGTGATTTAAAACGGGTCAACTCTGAAGCCGCCAGTTCATCAAGGACAAAAAGACAATTATCATGATTCTGTAAAATAGACGCCGGTATAGATTCTGTGATATTACCTTCTACCGAAGCTTTAATCACTTGTGCTTTTGATTGCCCCCATGCCATCAGCAAAATTCTTTTGGCTTTCATAATCGTGCTGATACCCGTAGTGATAGCCAACCGGGGTACCTGGGATATATTTGCGAATTCAAAGGAATTTGCCAGCCGGGTTGAATTCTCCAGCGTTACCAACCTGGTTTTAGAATAAACGCTGGAGCCGGGTTCATTAAACCCGATATGCCCGTTGGATCCGATTCCTAAAATCTGGAGATCAATTCCCCCTGCGTCTTCAATCATTTGCTCATACTGGCTACAATATTCCTTCACCTTTTCCTTAGGCCATTCTCCACTCGGAATATGGCAATTTGCCTGATCAATATCAATATGGTCAAACAAATTGACCCGCATAAACCGGTGATAACTTTGCAATGCTTCCTTTTCAATAGGATAATACTCATCCAGGTTAAACGCAATTACATTTTTAAAACTAAGCCCCTCCTCTTTGTGCAGGCGAATCAGCTCGGCATACAGGGTTTTGGGCGTGGAGCCTGTTGCCATGCCTAAAACACATTTTTTACCCTCAGCCTGCTTTTGTTTAATCAAATTGGCAACTTCCTGCCCGGCGGAACGTGAACCTTCCTTAAAATCCGGAAAGATCCGGCAGGGAATTTTTTCAAAAGAATCAACCATACTCATGTTCAGTCAGAATTATAATATTAAAAATATGTAAATATTCTCAAATAGAAGGAAACTGCAAGATAGGAGGAAAAAATCATTCATTTTATATCCCGTTAAATTTTGGACAAACGTCCTGGGTTGGCTATCTTTATTGGGATTCGGGAATGCTTCATCACGTCTATTATTTTTTTTTCAATAAACTTATTTTATGAGACACTCCTTTACATTACCGGCAAAGATAATGTCTGCTTTCATTCTTTTATGGGGGCTGATCATTTCCAAAGGCTATTCAGAAAACCACGATGACCTTTCCGCGCTTAACGGGGCATGGAGCACAGCAGAGGGTACCGTGGAACAATCTTTAATCATAGCGGATGGCTATTGTATGCTAACCAAATACGACAAGGTGAACAAACAATTTGTACATAGTTTCGGAGGCCCTTTGTCAGCCGACGGCAAACAACTCACCCTGAAAGTGGAATTCAATAGCAGCGATAAATCGCAGGTAGGTAAGACGCTTAATTTTCCCTTTGATATAAAGAAGAATGTACTCACCAGTTCAATAGGCGGCGCTAAAGCCAAATGGCAAAGAACCGACGATGGAACCGGGGCCCTGGCCGGCAACTGGCGTATCACCCAAAGAAGGCAGGACGGGAAAATGGCTGAATTGCCGCTTCGGGCCAGAAGAACCTTAAAACTTTTAACCGACACGCGTTTTCAGTGGGCAGCTATCAATATCGAAACCGGTGAATTTTCCGGCACGGGTGGAGGTTCCTATACTTTTGAGAATGGTAAATACACCGAGCATATTGAGTTCTTCTCACGCGATAACTCCAGGGTTGGCGCCTCTCTCTCTTTCGACGGGAAGGTGGAAAACGGCGACTGGATACACTCCGGACTAAGTTCAAGAGGCGATCCAATTTACGAAGTATGGTCAAGGATGAAATAACGGGGGGCAAATATATTTGAGATTTGAGGCTTTGGTTAAATTCCAAAGGGGATAAAGACGAAGCCCGAAAAGCGAAATCATAATCTCAAATTTCAAAATCCCCAATCAGTCTCTTATTCCAGCACCTTATAAACTATATCCGAGTCATAGTCGGTATAGTGCATATATCTTCTGAATTGCATCCACAACAATACCGTTGGACTATATTTGTCCTTATAACGCGGTACGACGGGTCGCACATTATTCAGCGCAGAATTACGCGTTATCGCCGATACCTTCCATGTTTTGCCCAAATTCCGGGTGGTGGCTTTTGATATTTCAAATACGCCGTTTATCCGGTGAGAAAAATACAGGACAGAAGGGTCAGCCGGATCTAAAGTCATACCGCCCGAATAATTTACTTCCCGCTGTTCCTTCCCGGGTTCATCTTCGGGAAACCACGGGCCCGAATTCACCAGGAAATTATCCCGCCATTTTCCTTTATCATATACCGCATAATAATAGAGATGCTCCCGATTGGTAGGATATCTTGTATAGGCTACAACCGGCCGTCCTTTTTTATCTATGGCTACATCAAATATCCACGCTTTTCCGGTCTCGGTCGTTGCTTTATAGACTATCGAAGCATCTTCGGGGTGAAAAGGTAATTGAACTACCGTACAGATACGGGTACCATCCGCCCGCCAGAACGCATCATTTTCATAATAGCAATAATATACGGAATTGAGTGGCTCAACATTAGGATGTCCGTCTGTAAATATCATGTGAATTTTAGATTTTCCGTCGCAATAATATTTTGCGTATGGCCGGTTATTGGTATCGAGTTGTCGCGAAGTGACAATTATCCGTGGAGCAGACCAGGTTTTACCGTTATCGGTTGAAGTGATCATATTCGGCTTATAGCCTATCCATCGTCCAAAACTATATAGTTTATTCTGCTCAGTACTCAGGCTGAATGGGTTGGCATAGGTATAGGTTTGTTTGATATATTTTTTTACCAACTCTTCATCATATGGTTTAAATACCTCGGGTGTACTGAAACTCTCCACGTTTCCGGCTTCCAGGGTAATATTTTGAATCACGCCCGTTGCCTTCGGTGTTCCGCCGTGCCAGGTGTATTGACTCAAGATCCTTCCATCCGGCAATTCCAGAAAAGCCGGATTATCATGATCATCCGCTTCCAGTTCATGATAAAGTTTCCTGATAACTTTTTTTCCGTTACGATAATTTAGCGACGCAGAAAAAATACTTCCTCTCTTATCAACCCAACCGGTTATTATTTCTGAATTTTCTGAGCGCATATAAATCGCACGGGGATCACTGAACCAGCACCATGCACCATCGTTAGTCAGGACCTCCGGTTGCTGGGCTTGCGACCCTGCAATAAAAAACATGAATGAAAAGAGTAACAGACAGATTCCTCGTACCATTAGTTAAATCGTTTTTAATTAAAAATTTCCTGTAAGAAAGACCAATACTAATATTACTTCATTTTATTGATTTATTTCATCAGCCTTCTTTTTTTACCGGTATCTCTGTTTTCAGGTAAACATAAAGAGGAAGCTTTGATATCCAGCGTCGTTTTGAGTTCTATTGTTTTTAAAGAATGTTGAAGAGAATTATTTTCGACCATGTCTATCAACATCCTGGCAGATGATTGGCCTATATCAAAAGTAGGCTGATGAATAGATGTAAGCGAAGGATCTATCAACTGACTCACCGGATTATCAAAAAAACCGGCCAAAGCAATATCCTCAGGTATGCGCAGTCCCAAATCCCGAAGCACTTCAAAACTATCGAGTGCAAGTCGCTCACTGGCAGCAATTATAGCATTGGGCTTCGGCCGTTCTTTCAATAATTTTATCAAAGCTCTTTTTACATGGGTGAAATCAAAATCGCAATAGACAATCCATTTTTTTTCAACAGGAATTTTATATTTTTTTAGGGCCTCCATATATCCTTTCATACGATTACGGCTTACCGACAACCAGGGCGCCATCGAAATATGTGCTACCCGCGTGTATCCCTGCTCAATCAAATGACAGGTGGCTTCATAAACGCCAGCCGCATCGTCCGTCACTACCCGCGGCGTATTCACTTCATCACAAATCCGGTCGAACATCACTACCGGAATACCAAGGTCTATCAATTTCTGGATATGCTTTCCGTCTCTGGTTTCGTTAGATACTGAAATAAGCACGCCATCCACCCTTCTGGACGCCATCAGTTCTATATTGGTTACCTCCCTCTCATATTTTTCATGACTCTGGAATATAACCACATGATACCCCTTACTGTAAGCGATATCCTCAATACCGGCGATAACCGCCGAACAGAAATAGTTGGCAATCTCAGGAACGATCACGCCAATTACTTTGGTCTTTTTTTCTTTCAGCGAAAGTGCAATAGGGTTGGGCGTATAATTCAATTTCCTGGCCAATTCCTGAACCAGGCGTCTCGTATTTTCATTAATTTCAGTACTTCCGCGTAAAGCACGTGAAACGGTGGATACTGAAATACCCACCTCTCTTGCTATATCCTTTATCGTGACATGCTGCCGTTTTTGCATGTTATAAAGATAAAAAGCCTTTGCAACACACATAAATATTTACGTTATAAAATAAATGTTTTCTAAATTATCCGTTCAATTACTGCGAATTCATTAATGCAAACGTTCCCGGTAACGAGTGCAGAAAAGCGTGCGGCTATTGAAAATATTTACACTTGGAAAGCAGGTTTAATCTGATTAATTTTAGACTCTTAAAGATTTCAAAATCTTTGTTGACTGTAGCCAAAACCGTCTCAATTTATAACGGATTTCTAAAACTGTTTTTAAAAACCGGTTGCTGTTTATGATAAAAAAAAGTTTGCTGTTGATTGCTGGTCTCTGTTTCTTCTTCTTGTGTTCCGGAGTGAGCCAATCCAAAGCCCGCCATACCGACAGAATAAACTGGAAAAAAGTCAACGTCCTCGTCTATATTAAGAACGGTAAGGGTTATGTTCATGAAAACAGGGCAGCAGGTGTGGAAGCTATTCGCCAACTCGGCAATCAATATGGGTTCAACGTTACGGTATCTGAAAATCCTGCAGACTTTACGGACGATAATTTAAAGAAATTTAACCTCATCATTTTTAACAATACCAACAACGAAGTTTTTGATACTGATGATCAGAAAGTTGCTTTCATGCGATACATACAGGCCGGAGGTGGCTTTGTTGGGCTTCACTCTGCTACCGGATCGGAAAGGAACTGGCCGTGGTTTAAAAGA
>JACFNM010000271.1:5438-5696 GCA_019454915.1 Chitinophagaceae bacterium | reverse complement strand
AAACACAGCGGTTTCCGGCGTATGGTTATTTGTATTATCAAAACGCGAAAAACATCTCTAACGCTCTGCTTGACTACAACCGGGAAAAGGAATTGGTGTATCATGCTGATCCGCCGATACCACATATCGCTATTCCCTCCTACACTTACGATATTTACAGTATTACGGCCGAGGGAAATGGCGGGATGTTTCGCCCGTACCGTGGCGACATTGGATACATGAGAGATGCCACCGTGAAATCAAAAAGCGGAGATGGTT
>JACFNM010000271.1:0-5428 GCA_019454915.1 Chitinophagaceae bacterium | reverse complement strand
ATATCGCTGGATTTAGGAGCGGGCAATCTGGTACACGCCGGAGCCGATGTCAGGGTCAACGTTGCCACCACAGAAAATACGTTGTGGAGTGAAGCTAATTTAATAGTTCCTCAAATTCCGTTTAGATCATCAGACAGTACTTTCGAAGCCGTATATTTTAAAAATCCTGCAGAGAAAACCATTAACCTGCAGAGTCACTTTGACCAATTGGGAGATACCGATCCGGTGTCGGTTGTAATGCCTCGGTTTGACGACCCCTATCTGAGTCCATTGCTTCAAAGATATCAGCACCTGATCTCCAAAGGAGAACCCATCAAAATGGACAGTCTAAAATCGGTAAAGCATCATCGCGACAAACGCAGCCAGGTCATCAGTTATCTAACTGCCGAAGACGCCACCGACTATGGACTTGATAAAAAAATCTACAGCTATCCGGTGAATACTTTCATTGCAGGCAACTGCGAAGAAAACCCGCTGGTATCTAAAGAGTCCAGACAAAACAGTTTCCGGAAAAAACATCACCTCTCTGAAATTACCGTACTCAATCCCGACGGGAGAAGATACGTGTACGGCCTGCCGGTTTACAACATCATGCAAAAAGAAGTGAGCTTCAGTGTGTCTAAAGAGAAAGCAAATCTCAATAGCGGACTGGTGGAATATGATGCAGGTTTAGACAATAGCGTTAATAATAATAAAGGTAAGGACCGGTTTTATAATGCAGAGCAATTACCCGCCTACGCTCATTCCTTCTTACTGACAGCCATCGTGTCACCGGATTATGTGGATAAGACCGGTGACGGTATCACCGATGATGATATGGGGGATGCCGTGAAATTCAACTATACCCGGATATATGGCCAGAGTAATCCCTATAAATGGAGAACACCTTATGCGCCCAATAAAGCAACGTATAATGAGGGACTTAAAACCGATACCAGCGACGACAAGGGAAGCTATATATACGGCGAAAAAGAAGTGTGGTATTTGCATTCGCTCGAATCAAAAACGATGATAGCCACCTTCACGCTCGATGACGGGCAACATGAAACGGACAAGCGAAAGGATGCCTTTGGCGTTCTGGGTGAAAACGGGGGGCTGAACAATGCGCAGTCCCTTAGGAGACTGAAAAGAATAGACCTGTACAGTAAGGCCGATTTTGTAAAAAATAAAGACAAGGCCCGGCCAATTAAATCCGTTCTTTTTGAATACAGTTATGAGTTATGTCCGGAGAACCCTTCATCAATAAACAATGCGGGAAAACTAACGCTTAAAAAGATCTGGTTTACGTATAACGGGATTGAAAAAGAACCCGGCAACCCAAACAGATACCCCCGGATAACAACAAGAATTTGGGATCAGAAAATGAGTCCGCAGAAGAGAATAATCCGAAATATGATGTGAAAGGCTACGACCGGTGGGGAACATACAAAAGTGCAGCAGATAATCCGGACGGGCTCAGCAATGCGGACTACCCTTATACTTTACAAGAGGGAAATCAGGGCTTCAGCAAAGAAAAACAAAACCAAAACATAAGTGCATGGACGCTGACAGACATCCTTACTCCTTCTGCCGGAAGGATCAATGTGGAGTACGAATCGGATGATTACGCCTTTGTACAGAACAAAAGAGCCATGCAGATGTGTTCGCTGGCCGGTATGGGGCGCAGTTCGAATTTATCTGAAAGCCAGTCTTTGCTTTATCAGGATTTAGAACATGACCACCTGTATGCTTTTATAAAAATACCGTCTCCTATTCAGTCTGATGACGCTGAGGGACAGAAAAAGGAAATCAAAAGGAAATACCTTGCCGGTGTAGAGAAACTATATTTCCGGCTGAGCGTGCAAATGCCGGCCGATATATATGGCAGTGGTGAAGAGCACGTTTCTACTTATGCGCGGTATGAAGACTATGGCGTTACAGAAGACCCTTATATCATCTGGATACGGCTTAAAGGAACGCATAGAATAAAAGGAGAGGATGGCGACGCCAGCCCGCTTGCCAAAACCGCCATCCAGGTGCTCAGGCTCAATCTCCCTTCCAAAGCTTATCCCAATTCTGATCTTGACGGAGAATTCGATGCGCAGGCAGTCGTCAGGGCGTCATTTGCCCTGATACAAAATCTTGGAGAGTTGTTTACAAAATTTCCAACACAGGCAAGAATGAAGGGTTGGGCCAAGAAGTTCAACAGCGGACGTTCTTTTGTGCGGCTAAACAACCCGGATTTTAAGAAATATGGCGATGGGCTGCGCGTAAAGCGAATTACAGTATATGATAACTGGGCAACGCTTACAAACGGGCAGGAACAGGAAGCAACCTATGGTCAGGAATACGATTATACCACGACGAAAGATATCGATGGCGTTAAAATGAGCATAAGCAGTGGTGTTGCCAGTTATGAGCCGAATATTGGCAATGATGAAAATCCGTTCCGGCTTCCGGTAGAATACCAGGAACAGGTTGCCCCTCTTGCGCCGATCAGTAATATGTATTCGGAATTTCCATTGGGTGAAATGTTCTATCCCGCCGCTTCTGTAGGGTATAGCAAAGTAAGGGTACGTACCATTCATCATCAGGATATCAGATCGGCGACGGGTTATGTTGAAACCGAGTATTATACCACCTATGATTTTCCAACACTGGTGGATCGTACACCCCTGGAGATACGAAGATTCAATTCGGAAAACCTCTTAAACCTGTTTAATCTCTACTCCAAAAAAGCATTAACGTTCTCACAAGGCTTTAAAGTGGAGTTGAACGATATGAACGGAAAAATGAAAGCAACCGCTTCTTATAGTGAAGATGATCCCGACAATGCGCAGAGCTATACCCGGTATTATTATAAAGTGGATGATCAGCATGCGGAGGCAAAACATCTGAACAATACCGTTGCGGTAGCAGATTCAGCCAATGGCCACTTAAACATGGAAGCACAGATTGGAAAAGACATAGAGATCATGACCGACATGCGGGAACAAACTTTTATGTCGCAGGGAGCGAGTATAGAATTAAATGCAGACGGCTTTATGATTGGAATCATTCCGGTGGTGACTGTCATGCCCTGGGTACTGCCACATCTTGAGATGAGGCGATTCCGCTCTTCTGCAGTTACGAAAGTGGTAAACCGATACGGTATTCTGGATAAGGTGATGGTATATGATAAAGGGAGTCTGGTAACTACGGAAAACCTGCTGTATGACGGCGAAACGGGCGATGTGTTGCTGACCAAAACCATTAATGAATTTAATGACCCCGTCTATCAGTTTAATTATCCTGCTCACTGGGCCTATAGCGGTATGGAGCCCGCTTACAAAAACACCGGCGCCATATTCAATAACATCAGCTTTAGAGACGGCAAGATAATCGGTGCTCCGGGCTACAGCGATATTGACCGCTTCTTTGAAAGTGGTGATGAAATCATGGTAAAAGGTGGCTGGGGAAGAACTCAGTTGAAGGATGGCATCAACAAGTGTACCGGCTTTGGTGTGTGTGATAACACTTCTCCGGTACCAATTACCACGAAGAAGCTGTGGGCCGTAGATGCAGCCAAGCTGAGCCGTAATCCCAAACTGAAAGGTATGTACTTCATTGACGAAGAAGGCAGATTTTTTACGGGAGATAACAACCGGCTTCAAATTATCCGAAGCGGAAAACGCAACATGCCGGCATTGAATATCGGTTCGGTAACCAGTTTGGAAAATCCTCTGCAAAAGGTTGGCGGAAAATGGCAACTGGTGCTGGACAAAACCACGCGGGTAGTAAATACCGCCGCTGTGTCTTATTCTGATTTCTGGCAGGTGGAAGATGCCCGGTATCAGCCCAAAACCATGACGATTAAAAAGAACGCTTTAAAGAAGCTGGTTTTAAATCCCGTCCCGGACGCCGGTTTCTCGATCAGCAGAGATTATAGATTAGGCGTTTGGCCCTTTGTGTCCGGCTACAATAACTACTACGCGTTCGCCAATACGCCCTATTTTGAAGCTTCGTCTAATATCCCCGGGAACAATGGGGACACAAGATATGCTCATAACCTGGAAAGCTGGTTAAAATTTGATTTAGGTGTATTGCCGGCAGGGGCTGATATTGTAAACGCACAATTATCGCTTTATCCGCACATGGGCGAACATCAGGAGATTCGGGGAATGCCCCGGAGCATGGAAAAAAGGAATCATACCAACAATCTGCCTCATCACTATACGGACGAAGCTGGAGGCAACGAATCCTATGTACACATAGATTTTAATCCCACTTTAAATAATCTTAACCCCCAAAATTCTTTCGTGGACAACTCGCCGTTAATAAGAGGAATCCTCGATACCAAAACTTATCTGAGTACTCAGAGGGCTATTGTTTATTCCACAAAAAAACAAAACAGCGTTCTGCTAAACGTTAAAGATCTGATCACTGCATCTCTCGATCGTCGTGGCGCCACAACAACCTGGTTTAGAATAAAGGGACCCGAATCCAAAGGATACAGACGTCTTTGCTTTTGGTCAACCGATAGCTATCTCAACCCTTTTGCGTCAGATGAGGACTGTATAGCGATGTATGGTCCTCTCAATAATTCCGATCCTAATGCTAACAATTCGAACTTCGGGACAAATCCATCTACGCGAACATCGAACAGGTTGGATGAAGGCGCTGTGGCTCTGGATATCGGGCAAATCAATAATAACAACAGTGCAAATGCTATCGGCTGTCCTACCTGTAGCGCAGTTGACCCCGGATATGGTAAGTTTCCCTGCCCGACAAGGCCGCAACTCACCATCGAATATATTGCCTGCGAGCCCGGGTTTTCGCTGATTCAGGAGTGTGATTCATTTTATTGTGTAAAAACGGTACCGGTTGAAGACTGCCTTTCACGAATCACCGATACCACGGCTAATCCCTACCGTTGGGGTATATTGGGCAACTGGCGCGTAGAGAGGGCGTACAGCTACTACGACGACCGGACGGAAAAAAATATCCCCGGCAATAATAATAATACCAATATTCGGGAATATGGTACCGTAAACAATTTTAAAGCTTTCTGGAAATTCACGGACAAGGGCATTACACCCATAAAGGATACTACGAAATGGGTTTGGAACACCCATTCTACTCTTTTTAATCGTAAAGGATTTGAACTGGAAAACAAAGACCCGCTAAACCGGCATAACGCTGTTCAATATGGTTATAATGAATCCATGCCCATAGCGGTAACACAAAATGCGCGCTATACCGAACATGCCTTTGATGGTTTTGAGGACTATGCTTATAAGAATGAACCCTGCGAAACGCCTTGTAAGGTACAGAAGCATACCGACAATCAACCATTGAATGATTATGTAACTAACGAGGATGCTCATAGCGGATTGTATAGCCTTGGGATAGACGTGGGCAACAGCGTCGCTTTCAGCGCGCCGGTTGAAGATGCTTCCCAAACCCCGCC
>JACFNM010000270.1 GCA_019454915.1 Chitinophagaceae bacterium | reverse complement strand
ATTTTTTTACCCACGATAATCCAAACAACTAATGTAATTATCGTCCACACAAAGAAAAATGTCGGATTTAAAAATCCTTTCTTCCAGCTTAAAATCTTATCGTTAGCTACCGCATCCTTATCTATCCAGTGGTAAATATGGTGCTGATCGCCCATTATAATAGCTATAAAAACAATCAGGGAGGTTATGGCGAAAACGGGTACTACCGCTGCGATAGCTTCGGGTATTCTCCGAAAAGTAGTCTGCCAGCTGCTCTGTCCCAATATATTGATACATATAAAAAACATGCAGGCATTACAGATCAGGAGAAAGTAAACGCTGTTTTGCAGCAAACCCGCCCAGAACCTGGTTCTATCGTGCTCATCTTTACTAAAGCCGAGGAAGAATAAACCTGCCAGTAAAGCCACCAGACCAATGGACAATAAACCATAAGTCCACTTCTTATATTTCGCCGGCGCTACAAATTGTTGCTTAATCATCCTTTAAATTTTTTAAATGCTTAATCTGTTTGTTATTGTGATACCGTATTATTTACCATCGCGGTGGCATTATTTCTTTTGATGCCCTGCTTCTCCCTGATATAGTCAATGACCATCCAGCGCTGTTTCGGATTCAACTCCGATGCATAGCTACCCATCATATTTTTCCCATAAGTAATGGTATAAAAAATTTGTCCGTCTCCCTGGCTGACCACGCTCGCATCCATAAGATTCTTCGGGGCGGCTGGATATGGTCCGTCTCCATCCTTCCATAAAGGTCCGTTACCATCCAACTTCGCGCCATGACAAATACCGCAATAAATCAAATACAATCTTTCTGCTTCCTTCATTTCAGATTCCTGTAACACGGGTAATGGATTTTGTACTGCTCTTGCTTTCGCAAAATTAGTGGTGTCGCCTCCCGTATCCTTTTCAATGCGAAAAGGTAACAATTCGCCCCTCGCGATGGTTCCGGCTACCGGAGTACGATTCGTTTGCTTGTCGGGAAAAATATCGTTTTCAGAGTTCGTTTCATAAGCGCGGCTGTAGGCCATATCAGGCATATAAGTGGCGCCTGGCTTTTTGTGATTATTACTGCAACTACCTACTATCGAAGTCAGTACTACAAGAACAGATGTTATAACCGGTATCTTTTTCATTCTCGAATCAGTTTATCTTTTGTAACCTTAAGCCGTAGCCACACTGGCTTTTTGATCAAATAATTTTCTATCCATATCGTATCTTCCAAGCCACCAGCCGGTTTCTGCCACTTGCACATTCACTTCCTGCGCCCCCTGGGCGGCCAGGAATTGTTCCGCTTCCTGTACATTGGTATTGGAGGTACATTCTATAACCAGCACAAATTTATCATCCGTTGCAGCCGGATGGAAGTGGTGCTTTTTTACGAAGGGAGCCAACTGACAGAGATAACAAAAAGTCAGCGTCATGCCTACCCCGGAAAATAACACCGTTAGCTCAAACATAATCGGAATCCAGGCAGCGAGGGAGAAATGGGGCTTACCGCCATAATTCTGTACCCAGTCCATCGTCAGTATCCAACTGATAAAGCCCAGCGCCGTGGTCAGTCCCAATAACGCATAGATAAAGCCGGCGGTATGCAGACTGGTATCCCGCATACCTAATTCCTTATCTAATCCATGCACCGGAAACGGTGTATAGACATCCTGAATCTTATATCCCTGATTCCGGATGCTCTTTACTGCCGGAAACAATACCTTTTCGTCATCAAAACAGCCTACTACAAATTTTTTTATCGTCATAACCTTACGTCAAGGTTTTTGGTGAATAAATGGTTGTTTTTAAAAATTTATCCCGGAAGCAGTGTGCCCTTACAGGCTCCTGCATCTTAATGGTGATGTGTTTCGTTATAAAATTCTTCCGGACTCATCTTTTCCAGTCCCTGCATCTGTTCCTTATAATTTTCTCCGGTTGTCTTCAACACGTGCTTAATCTCCCAGATAGCAATCACCGGGAAATATTTAGAAAACAGGAAATAACAGGTAAAGAACAAACCGAAGGTTCCCAGATAAAATCCTATTTCATAAATACTCGGACGGTAATATAAAGACCAGGAAGACGGAAGGTAATCGCGGAAAATAGAAGTTACGATAATCACAAACCTTTCAAACCACATACCCACGTTCACCACTATACTCATGATAAAAGTAAACTCAATATTCCTTCTTAATTTCTTAAACCAGAACAACTGCGGAGAAACGACGTTACAGGTCATCATTATCCAGTAACTCCATCCGTAGGGTCCTGCCAGACGGTATTTAAAGAATGCGTCATACTCATACATATTTGCTCCATACCATGCCATAAATAATTCGGTGAGGTAAGCGCAGCCAACGATAGAACCCGTTAGCACGATGATTTTGTTCATCGCTTCTATATGTCCCAGCGTAATATAATCCTGCAGGTTCATCACTTTGCGTGTGATGATCATCAGCGTCTGCACCATCGCAAACCCGGAGAATACCGCACCTGCCACAAAATAGGGAGGGAATATGGTAGTGTGCCAGCCGGGAACGATAGAAGTGGCAAAGTCGAAGGACACAATGGTATGCACGGATAATACCAGCGGCGTACACAATCCAGCCAACACCAGCGACAAGCTTTCATGTCTCTGCCAATGCTTGGTAGACCCCGTCCATCCGAAGGATGCAATTCCGTAAAATAATTTTCTAATCTTGGTTTTGGCACGGTCGCGCAAGGTGGCCACATCCGGTATCAATCCCGAATACCAGAACAGCAGCGAAAGGGTGAAGTACGTAGATATCGCGAATACGTCCCACAACAATGGAGAGTTGAAGTTAGGCCATAAAGAACCCCTCGTATTGGGATAAGGCATCACAAAAAATGCCAGCCATACTCTACCCATGTGCCAGATGGGAAACTGACCTGCCGCCATCACGGCAAAAATGGTCATTGCTTCTGCTGCACGGTTCACCCCTGTTCTCCATCCCTGGCGAAACAACAAAAGAATAGCCGAAATCAATGTACCCGCGTGCCCGATACCAATCCACCACACAAAGTTGGTAATATCCCATCCCCAACCCACTGTCCGGCCGAGGTTCCATTGACCTACACCATATACTACTTCCCGGTAAATAGAATAAACACCAAAACACAACAGCGCAACGGAAATATAAAATCCGATATACCACAAACGGGTAGGCTTCGTTTCAATGGTATAGACAATTTCCTCCGTTACCTTACTATAGTTTTTGTCTCCATCAACTAATGGCTCACGGACAAAAGATTCATAATTGATCGAACTCATTTACTGGTCAATTTTTTTCCCGCTGTAATGTCCTGCAGGCTTGTTTTTGTATATGTTTATTTCAAAATTGAAAGCTCCTCTTCTGTTTATACTGGCTGTGCCACCTTAGCTGCTGTGATGTGCCGCAGCTCTCTTCTCGGCAAACTCGTCTTTCACACCCACCGGTCTGCTTGTATTTCTGATCTTTGCCAAATAATTGATATTGGGCAACACGTGCAGATGCTCAAGCGCATAATAGGAGCGCTGGCTCTGCTCTTGCGTTCTTATCTGATAAACCCTGCTATCCTTATCATTTACATTACCAAATACAATGGCTCCGGTAGAGCACGCCTGCTGGCAAGCTGTCTTCACATCTCTGATAACCGACGGATCCTGTGATTTCTTAGCCTCCAGCTTCGCGTCCTGTAAGCGTTGTACACAGAAACTGCATTTCTCTATCACACCACGTGAACGAACGGTCACATCCGGGTTGAGCACCATGCGCGTGAGGTCGTCATTCATCATCAATACAGCGTCATCCAGTTTACCCACACCGCTGAACTTCTGGTTATCCGGGAAGCTGTCAGCGCCCGTATAGTCACCCCAGTTGAAACGGCGAACCTTAAACGGACAGTTGTTGGCGCAATACCTCGTACCAATACAACGGTTATAAGCCATCTGATTCAGTCCTTCGGAACTGTGGTTGGTAGCAGATACCGGGCATACATTCTCACAGGGCGCATTATCACAGTGCTGGCAGAGCATGGGCATAAACACCACGTTCAGATTGTCTCCTTCGGTGTTGTCGCGATAAGAAGCAAAATACCGGTCTATCCGCAGCCAGTGCATTTCATGCGACCGCTTCACTTCACTCTTGCCCACTACCGGTACGTTATTTTCCGCCATACAGGCAATGGTACATGCCCCGCAGCCTATACAGGCATTCAGGTCAATACTCATGCCCCAGTGAGCGCCCGGCGAATCATACTTCGGATACAGAGTGCCTTCCGTTCTGAAATCGCCTGTCTTCTTGGCAAAATCTTCCGCCAGCTCCTCACGATATTGAGGGATGGCATCCGGGTTCTTTTTGAAATCGTCTAATGAATACTCCCGCACCACTTCCACACGGCCTTCATACTGGTTGTGCGTTTGGGTATATGCAATATCGTACTGTTCTTTAGTCTTTACGTAATTGGATACATCAGTGCTGTAATACTGACGGAAACCTCCTTTTCCATTCACCAACGGATAAGCATTGTATCCAACTTCTTTTGCAGCGCGCCCTGCTCCGGCACTTCTCCCGTAGCCAACAGCGATTCCAATGACATTCGGATGTAATCCCGGGATGGCAAGGATGGGCAGCTTCACTTCTTTACCGTTTATTGTAAAGGCCACCACCGGTTTGTGGTATTCCACTTCATACTTATCATCTAACTTAATTCCCAATTCTGCAGCCATTGCGTAGGAAATAACTGCATAGTTATCCCAGGTCGACCGGGTAATGGGATCAGGCATTTCCTGGAGCCAGGGATTATTTGCGGCAGAACCGGACCCAATAGATACTTTTTGATATAATACTACTTCAGCTTTACCCGAAGCCGCTTTCCCGCCCACTTTGGCAGCCGCAGCAGATTCGCCGGCAGCATTATACGGCGTAGCGGAAAACGAAAGCGACGCAGGCTCTACCACACCATCCTGCAGAGCTTTATCCAGGGTACTCTGACTACCCAGTTTGGTAAGCCAATACTGCTTAAAATAGTCTTCGTAATCTGTTTCGCTTCCACTCCATTTCAACAGGGAAGTCTGAAAATACCTTGTCTTAAACAATGGAGCGATGGTGGGCTGGAGTAAACTGTAGAAGCCAACCCGTCCTTCTGCATCCCCCCAGCTTTCCAAAAAATGATGATGGGGTATAATGTATTTACACAAGGCAGAGGTCTCGTCCGCCCTGTCGTTAAATGAAATGCTTAGTTTGACTTTCTGTAAACCTTTAATAAAATCTTCAGCACCATGATAATTGTACGCCGGGTTGGCGCCATAAATCAGTAGCGAACCCACACTGCCGGCATTCATATCTTTCACCAGTTGATCCATATCGGCATCAATGCCCGCCCGGGTTTGCATCGGGTTCGACCAGTTGATGGTTGTTCCGTTCGCACCTGTTATTTCGTTGATGGCATTGACCAGCACCTGGATATTGGGGTCATTGCTGCCGCAAACTACCAGGGAAGCTCCCTTATTATTATTCAGTAGTCCGACGGTCAGTTCTATCCCCTTCTTCAACTTTTCATCGGAGATGGCGGGTGCACTTACATTGGCGCCAAGCTTAGCCAACAGGTTAAGTACAACAGCGCCCGTTTCTGATGGGCGATGCAGGAAACGTTCATCTGCATTAGCCCCCGTCAGGCTCAGCAATCCTTCAAACTGGATGTGCTTGCTCATATCCGGGTTCTTCTGATTAATCTTACGC
>JACFNM010000269.1 GCA_019454915.1 Chitinophagaceae bacterium | reverse complement strand
TGGATCGTTCTTATCCAGATTAAAATCAACGAATACTTTTATATCTCCGGAATTTAATATCGAAAGGTCAAGTTTCGGTGCATTAATTACAGCGGTGTAACTAACCGTGTCCACATTACCTCCAACATGAACTGTATCAGGCAACCATTTCGCTGTATCGATCCAGTTTGAATAAATAACATTGGCCGTGCCGGGGTCGCCTTTAGCACCTGCTGGCCCCTGCGCACCCGTAGGACCGGCAGGTCCCTGGGCGCCGGCCGGCCCAGCGGGTCCTTCCTTAGAACAGGACGCCAGCACAATACTCATGATAACAAAAACCGAAGCCATTATCTGCAGAGTCACTTTTTTCATATAAAGTCGTTTTTATAAATTAGATAGCTAAAAATAACGAATTAAAAACAAGTCGTTCAATAAAAAAGCATTTCTTTTTGCCCCTTGAATTAAAGGAGGTTCATTCTTTTTAGTAATACCAGGTAATCCAGGTTTTGGCGTCATCCGCGCTCACCATGTCATAGGTAGTGGGACTGGTTTGAATCAGGTAATACCCTTCCGGAATTAATAATTGGGTCAGACTTTGAGCTGCGGGGCCGGAAACCGGGTAGTCTCCGTAAGTGCCGAGAAGATCAAAAATGATCCTGCCGTCAGGCGTAAACTCCGGATTCTCGGGCGCCGCTCCATAATGCAGTTCAAGACCCGTTCCCTCTGCATTCATAAATACCGGGGCCAATAAGTCGTTTCCGGCATCATACTCGGGCCAATAAATGAGTGAATAAAAGTTATCGAGTGTATTAATCCCGTAGGCATCATCCACTCCATTGGTATGAAATCCTGCAAAAGACTGCCAATAGGCATCATCGTTCACGGCAGTCTGCCACCAACGCTGGGGTGCATTGAGATCAACCTTTAGCGGTTTGATGGCGCCGGCAATTACCCCGGTAATCCCTCCGGATTTAAGCTGAAGCGTTTGACTGACCTCATTCCAGGAGCAGTCGGTAAAGCCGGCGATGGTTTGGCTGCCATTCTGCAAGGGCGTTTCAAGCACAACTTCATTGACGTCAAAATAATACGATGTGCTAAACTGCCTGAGTACTCCGCCCGAAAGCCACTGAAAGCCAATTGTCCTCGAAGAAGGGTCTATAAAAATCTCATATTCTGTTCCGTTTAATGTTAGTCTCCTGAAATAATTTTTTATCCGCGTCACGTTCAGGAAAGACAGCGTGTTGGCCCAATGCCCGTTTTGCCAATCATCTAATTCCTGCTGCGACGCCCTTTCGAGACGCAGTTTTGTTTTGTTCATTTTACCCGTCAGCACAATAGCATCCGTTAATAAAGAATCGAGAGAAAATTCAAAATCCGATGCTAATCCGATACCAAAATCACCGCCGTTAACCCGCGCATCCGGATCGGATAATAAATGAAGATACGAATAGGTATCAAAAATCAGCGTAGGTTGTTGCTCGGACTTCAGGCGGTAACTGCTTTCTTTCTGGTATTTGGCAGTAGTAGTATCGAAGTCGGCAAACATCACTACCCGGTTCTCATTGTTGAACCTGAAGTGGAAGTGAAAGATACCGCCGCTACCGGGAATTATCGTTGCTTTCCAACCGGTGGGTGAACTTGTAAGCGCCGACTGGTATTCTTCAATGGTTTGATTAATCCGTTCATCAGCTAATTTATCAAACAACGGCTCGTCTTTCGTACACGAGGTTACAAAAAACAAGGCCGATAATATGTAAAAAACAATACTTTTCATCTGCTTATCCGGTTTTCAGTGATAACGATCCATTTATTTTAACAAGGCAGAGATGGAATTTCTGGTTCGGCTCTGTAAACTATAAAAATCAATATTCCAGGCATCCTTGAAATAATTGACCACCATCACTTCTTTCTCTCTTAACTTGTTCTTAGCTTCTCCACTGGTCAGGTTGTTCACCATATTATCAAACCAGCCTCTTCCTTCAATCAACATAATAGAAGCCATTTCCACAAAGTCGTCATCGCTTGAAGACATGGCATAATCGGAAATAAATCCTGCTTCATTAGCCGCCGGTACGCCTACGTTGTTCCAGTTGGACGTGTAGGTGCCCGCCGAAATTTTCTTAAACTCCGCAGGATACATGATATGTTGATGCAGGATGTGTGCAAATTCGTGTTCGATGGTGTGAAACATTTGTTTTACCATCAATGAATCCTCAGGCGTATAACCGTTCATTCCTTTAATCCTGAAATCATTCAACTGATACAACAGGATTTTTCGTCCACCTTCCGCCTGTCCTAACATAATAGTACCGTCAATGTTCCAGGAAGCGCTACCTGCCAGTACAAAAAACTTCGGACAATACTTTTTCATAAACAACTCATTCGTCTCCGCCACATAATTGTCAATCCATACCTGTTTTACGGAATTTAACACCGGTATTATTTTTCCCTCATCAGGAGGCGTAATGACCTTATTAAATTCCAGCTCTGACCGGTCCCATTTGTATTTCACGGAAACATTCCAGGGCGTCGTAAGATTACTGAGTATCCAGTCGTCAATGGGCCCTTTCACCCAGGTATCGCCCCCCAGTCCGGGGATATCATCTACATTCCCTTTTAACTCGTCCTTGCCGCAGGAAGAGATTCCCGAGAGCACCAACAAGGAAAAACATAAGGTTTTTAAGCATTTCATATCAAAAATATATTTCAGCATTCAGTCATTTTTTTTTGCTCTATCTCGGATTTTGTTCAACACCGGACAGTCCCGCCGACTCGGGTATCTGGAGCACCCTTCTCGGATCGCTTTCATTTACTTCTATCACTTCTCCCGTTGTGGTGTAATGGGTAACCGTTATCTTATGCCTTAAAATATCAAACCAGCGCATTCCTTCCTGAGCAAATTCAGCACGCTTAAAATCCAGTATCGTTTTCAGAATCCCTTCCTGTATGTCGCCGGTGCCATAGTAACTCTTGATTTTTGCTTCCGTAATCCGGTGAGAGGCGGGGTTGTAGTTAACAATCCGGGTAGCTGCATAGCTGTTCAGGTCGGTAATGGCATCCGCAGTGTTGTTCAGCGCATTGTTAGCCTCTGCCTTATTAAAGAGCACTTCTTCCACCGTAAAAAGCGGAACCATAATATAACCCACGCCGATGGTTGCATTTACCGAGTTCCGTACGAAGTATTCGTTTATTTTGGGAATCATATAATTGTTGGTGCCGGCTGTATACGTATGGTTGCGAAAAGCCCAGTTTCCCCCGGTAACATTTGGCCCGAATATTTCATCCCGTTTCACGGAGTTCATACCATAGCGGGTAGAATAATAGTACCTTCCCCAATACGACGAGGTTTCCGCCAACAGCAAATTTGCAGACTGGGAAGCCTTCGCATATTCCGCCCACATTTCCCTGTACGTGAACGTGAGATAGGTGGTATTCCACGGTCTCAGTAATGAGGAGATATTTGACGAATTAAAAACCTGGTTGGCATATTCGATTACTTTGGCATAGTCTCTTTTAAAGAGAAAGAAACGATCAGAGGTATTCCTTCCAATAGATCTCTTTCTATCATTTCATACACATAGGCAACCGTTTTTCGGTCGTATTCTTTTATCACCACTTTTTCAGACTCCGTCACGTAAGGTATGCCGGGATCGGAAGCAGCGGTTGCCGGGTCATATATTTTTGAAAAAAGCGTCACCAGCATGAAGTGTGCATAAGCCCGTGCTACCAGTGCCTCTCCTTTTTGCGACGTATAATCGCCGGGGTTAGGCGCTTCATTGCATGCCTCTAATGCGTGATTGGCTGCAGCAACAGCAGCATAACACGCATCCCAGTAATACTCCGGCGAATCCTGCTGGTTATCGGCTACCACCTTAAAAAAATAAGAATCTGTATTGGTAATGTCCATCTCTCCCACTCCTTTATCGTCCACATTATCCGACATGGATTCACAAAAATCCATATAGTTTGCCTGCGGATAGGCCGTGCCTAACAATTGCGAAACCTTGTCAACAGAATTTAATTCGGTTCTGTTATCTGGCAGACGTTCTAAGAATTTGCTGCACCCCGTCAGGGATAGCAAAACGATGATAAAACTATAAATAGTAATCTTTTTCATACTCGATTCAGTTAAAGGCCCACCTTCAGGGAAAGGGTGATTTGTTTTTGAATAGGTTGCGCCACACCACCCGAATTAAAAAACTCCGGATCCTGACCCTTCAGCTTCTTATCGGCATATAATAGCCACAGGTTAGAAGCCGATAAGGTTACCGATACGTTATTCAAGCTCGTATTCTGTATTGCTTTCACGGGCAGCTGATAAGCAAGAGAAACCGATTTCAACCGTATGAAATCTCCCTTCGCCACTCTTTCCGTTGAGTAATTATAATTATTATACGGATAGGAGTCGTTTAGCTGTGCCGCTTCAAAAGCCTCCAGGATAGACGGCACATTGGTGATTAATTCATCTCCGGGCTGCATCCAGCGATCATTAAACTCTGCCGGCATGGCGTCGAGGTCGGTATAATAGGTTCTGAATGCAGGGTATAGCCTGATTTTATTGCCGGCCTGATAGGTAATGAAGACGTTCAGGGAAAAATCTTTGTAATGCACGGTATTGGAGAAACCCCCGTTAAGCGGCGGATCTACGGGTCCTTCGTACACAAGATGTTCCGTTTTCTGGTCCTGCAGAAAAACGGCGGAAGCGGTCTTCCCGTTTTCATCAATGAACTGCGGAACACCGGTATTGTGATCTAATCCTTTGTATTGCAGCGAAAACAGGCTCCGGACAGGATAGCCCTCTTTATTACCCCCTTCCGGTACCACAAGACTATATATATCCGGTATATTCTTGGCATTAACGATTTTGCTTTCGTTATACCCTACCGTAAAAGTGGATTTCCAGCCCCAGTCTTTTGTCCTGATAATTTCACCTCCCAAAAGCAGCTCTGTACCCCATGAGTCCATATCCGCATAGTTTGCCGCTTTATAGGCTTCCCCACCGATAGCAGAGGTTTTGATGATGCTTATCAGGTCGAAACTTTTTCTCTGGTACACATCTATGCTAAAACTTAATCTCCTGTCCAACAGCGTGGCATCTGCGCCAAGGTTAGCCGTATAGGCTTTCTCCCAGGTCAACTCAGAATTTTCGAGGCTCGTCAGTTCAATGATGGATTCGCGCTCAGACAGGTAAGGACGATTGGTGAGCCTGCTCTTCAATACCACCGTAGCATTATCGGCGGGCCCCATGCTGGCAGTTAATCCGTAGCTCGCGCGAAGCAACAGGTTATCAACCCAGTGAAGATTCTCCATAAAGGATTCCCTGTCCACATTCCATGACGCCGCCACGCTCCAGGTTGGCAACCAGCGTGCCCTCCTCGATTTACCCAGTCTGTTGGAACCATCATATCTTCCCGTTGCCGTAAAATTGTATTTAGAACGATAAGTATAGTTGCCCGTGGCATAGAACGCCACGAACCGGTCATAATCCCGGCCCATTCCATAGTAGGGGAAATTACTCTCTATTGTTTGCTTCATTATCCGGTAATCTATCGCCGGCAGTCCTCCATTATCATACTGATATCCGTAGCCGGTATTATTGAAATTCTGCCTGTTGGCAGACTTCACCTGCATACCTCCCAACAGGTTAAGCGAGTGGTCTTCAGCAATGACGGAGGAATAGGTGATGCTGTTACGAAAGTCATATCCGAATAAAAAATCTTCTGCCCTGTTATAAAATCCGCCATAAGGCAACACAACCACCGGCT
>JACFNM010000268.1 GCA_019454915.1 Chitinophagaceae bacterium | reverse complement strand
TGGATGCGCTTTAACAGCACAAGGGTAACCATACCCACATTTTCATATACTATTAACCTGCCTTATACAGAGGGTTATATACTGGTGAGGATACGAAAAGTGTCTTATGCCTATCCCTCGGGGCTCCGGCTAACGGATGACTGGGTATACCAGGATGATGACGAGCATATAGCCTGCACGTATATCACTCATCACAATGAGAACCTGAACTGGCAATACACCGGCGCCTTTGCGGAACAGGGCAAACGCAGGGAAGTGGTCACCTATTTTGACGCCACCATGCGCAGCCGTGAGATGGTAACCATCAGCAATACCGAAGACAAAGCCATTGTGGCGGAGACGGTGTATGATATTATGGGTCGGGCAACGATGAACATCCTGCCTGCTCCCATAGATGATAATAAATTACAGTTCTATTCTGCGGTCAATAAAAACGGTTCAGGAGATGCGTATAGCCATAGCGATATTGCTTTTCCCGATGGTTCTGTGTGCAACGTTTCTGCAGCAGTGATGAGCAACCTGAGCGGTGCGGCTCAATATTATTCCGCCAATAATCCGTTCATCAGCAATCTCTCGTATTATTTTACCCAATATGTGCCCGATGCGGAAGGCTATCCTTTTTCGGTTACCGAATATACGGCAGACAATACGGGAAGGGTCAGGCGGCAGGGAAGCGTAGGTCAAACGTTCCAGCCGGGCAGCGGTCATGAAACAAGATATTACTATGCAAAACCCTCACAGCGGGATTTAGACCGGTTGTTTGGGGTGGAGGCCGGCAATGCATCTCATTATTTAAAAAATATGGTGGTTGACCCCAATGGTCAGATCAGTGTAAGCTATATAGACCCCAACGGCAGAACGGTGGCAACGGCCCTTGCGGGCATTGCACCGGGCAACGTAGATCAACTGAGCTCCGCCACTGCGTCAGGAGCCAGAGCGACGGTGAACCAGTCGCTGGTGAAGGCCGCGGACTTCCGCATTGATGCAGGAGCATTGCTGATGCAATCGGCAGCGACTTTTATGGCCGTGGTAACCGGCAGCTTCACGGTTCATTACAGCATTGCCCCGGCGGCGCTGCTTACCACGCCGGCTGCCAGCGCAGCCTTTTGCAGCAATTGTTATTACAGCATTACCGTGGATGTAAAAGACGATTGCGGTAATGTGGTCGCTACCAAAACCAGCACACCCTTTACCGGTAATGATATTACCTGTCATGAAAACCCGGTTACCATTACAGATAACCTCGGTTTTACGGCGCCCAAAATAGGAGAATACACCGTTACCTATACCCTGAAGCTGAGCGAAGAACAAATCATATACCAGGTAGATCAGTATGTATCCAACAATACAGACCTGAAAACCCTGCAATTGTTTTTGCAGGATGAACTGCTTAACGCCGATCTGCAGGCTTGTTATTCGGAGTGCAGCACCTGCGAAGCGAAGTTGGGAACGCTTTCGGATTTTACCGGAAAAATGAACGCATTGCTGCTGGAGTTGAAAAATGAAAAGTATGAAGGATTTACCTTTGATCCTGCTTCAACGGTCATCACCAACTGGATCAATACTACCTATAGTACGCTATACAATAATTGTGCGGCAATGGCATACACCTGCCAGCCGGTAATGTCGCCCTGCGACATAAAGCTGGAGCAGATGAAGGCGGATGTACGCCCCGGCGGGCAATACGCTTTATACGATGAACAGACTTATGGCATACCGTCATCAGAAACGAATGTGAGCATACTGTCTTATAACAAAGGGGTGGCGCAGAGCTACAAGAGTGATGCTCAGATCACCGACTATGAGTTTACCGGTGAGGACGGTGTGGTAAGACATATCAAGGACGGGGATGTAACGGCGGCGGATTTTTTTAAAGCCTATATACAGCATCCTGAGTGGGCGGATGATTTTGTGAAGCGTCATATAGAGTATTGCAGCTACCAGTGGTGCAGTGGTGCAGCCTCATCGAGCTATCTGTTCGATGCGAAGCTGCGGGAACAGGTAACAACCGGTGAACAGGCGCAGACCGCAGGTTATTTTAGCCGTAGTAATTACAAAGCGATACTGGATGCGGGTAAGGATCCTTTTTTTGCGACGGGCGGTCCGGGAGCATCCTACAAAACCAGTATGCAGGATGATTTATTAAATGCTTCCCGGGTTTTACTGGTGATTATAAAGGACGCAAATGATATAGCCCAACCGGGTAAGAACATCTTACAGTTGATTGACTGGATGCTATATTGCAAGCCGGCTGATACCAGCGCCACCCAAACCCAATGGGTAAACTCCTGGAACAGTTGTACTGTATCATCGGATTGCCGATCGCTAACCAGGGAATGGGAGATGTACAGAAATTATTACCTGCAACTGAAATCAAAATATGTACAGTTGGCAAAAGAAGCGGCGCTGCCAGATTGCAAAAACTGCTTTATAGGAGAACCGATATTGACATCGGGCGCATGCACTTCAGACTGCCCTGCGCGTTCTGAATTTGCGATTGATCCTGATTATATATACAATAACGGATTTCTGGACTATGTATATGACGGGTACATCTATCACAAAACCGGTAGTCAGGAAACGCCTGTTACCCGATCTGTAAAAATAAAGATCAGGCAATATACCAAATTGCATAGGTTGGCCTCTTCCTGGAGTGATATATGCTATGAATCAGACTATAGTTCATGGATTGAATTTCTGCCGGGTGAAAGCAGGAAATATATAGGTCAGTTTTATGCATATCCACATGAGCAATTTTGCCAGGAAGCCGCCGATGAGCAGGCGCCCTCGGAATACAGCACTCATAAAATTTCCGAACTGCAAATCCTGACCGATGCTTCGCAATGTACGCCTTTACCCTCTCCTTCTTCCTGTATCAGCGATCCGCTATATGCCGCTTACCAGTCTAAGCAAAAGGTATTTAATGAATATTCCGGCGAGGCATTGGCTTTAAACTGCGCAGCAGTAAACGGCGCTCCTATAACAGAAGTACAATCGGTGGATGCGTTGCGGGCGCAGGCTATTATAGATTTAGATGCCTTAAAAGAGAGCTGGGAGTATAAATTGAAGTCGGTGCGTGATGAAGAGAATGCACTTGATATTGCCAATGGCGTTACAGAACGGTTTGCCGGCATCAGCAACGCCAACATTGCCACCCTTGCGGGTCACTTATACGAGGTAGCAAAAAAGCATATAGAAACGGCAGACGTGTATAATATCCGCCCGGCAGGCACTCTGCCCACGGGCGTAACGTCTTCCCACGGTCATCATAATTTTACCGAAGCCTTTACGGCGGTAGTGGGGTCAACGCTGGTGGAAAAAGGTTTTGGTCCTGACCTGCTGGAGCAGCCTTATCCGTTCGATAAGACGCCGTTCCGGGCTAACGTGCCGGTGGGTGAGTTAATCAATACATCCGTTTGCGATGCCATCAACGCCCTGCGCCCCTCCGGCTATACCGATGAGCAGTTCCATACCTACCTGCAGCAGGAGCTCACAGACGATTACAGGCTAAGCCTGGCTGAACTGCAGGACCTGGTAGACCGCTGCGACAACAACTGCCGGGTGCCGGATAAGCCTTTATTGCTGCCCGTGTCCTTTATGACCACCACCTCCGGTGCCGCACCGCACCCCTATGAAGGCTGCAGCGTGGTATCGGGTATGGTAACTGATTTTGGAACAGTGTACCCGAATGTGACAGCAGATACCAAATTGTACCGGCTGCTGCTGACCAACTACCTGAACAAAAGGCTGGGCTATGCGCTTTCTTATGATGAGTATGCCGCGTTCATCCATACGGAGTGCACGGGTGATCCAACTGCCCGGTTGTATAACAAACCCGCTTCCCCTCTGCTGCTTCCGGACGACTTTGCCTGTGTGGCGGATATCATCGGCAGTGTGTTTGAACGCGCCGGGCAGCAGTATGAGAAGTATATAGCGGAGGTGAAACGCAACTTCCGCAACGCTTATATTTCAAAATGCCTCAGCAACAGCGCCGCTGCTAACCTGGAAGGCGAACAGTATGAATACCATTACACGCTGTACTACTACGACCAGGCGGGCAACTTAGTGAAGACCATATCTCCGGAAGGAGTGGCATTACTGGATGAGGAAGACCTGGAAAACGTTGAAGTCTACAGGAACGGCACGGACGATAATGCCTGTACGGGTGCGGGGCTTCCTCAAACAGAAGACCAGCAGGCGGCATTTACGGCTTTAAGCAACAGCCTGCAGAACAACAGTGCAAAATCGCTGGAACTGTGGTTGTACGACAACGTTAACGCTACCCGGCAGTTCCGCGTGGTAACCCCCGATAATAAATACATGTGCCAGGCGGCATTGCAAAGCGGTAAGCTGTGGATAGAACTATATGCATTTAATAAAATCAATAATCAGCATTTGGTTATAACAGCTACCAACCATGTGGTAGCCGATGCTTCTGCTGTTACGCTGAAAGACTGGTCTCACCTCGTCATTCAATCTGCTTCCGGTATTGCCTCGGGAGCGCTAAGCGTTTATTTTGACGGGCAGTTGTTAACCAATCTTGCTCCGGCTCCCGCTTCCTTTATCTGGGGCATCACTTACAGCAGCAACAATTATACCCTGCCTGCTGCGGATGCAGCCATCTTTAAACACCTGCGCGTGTACAACAGGGTAATTACCTCCGGGGAAATTGCCGCCAATATGCAAAGCGGGTGCTTTATGCCCGAAGGCGACCTGGCAGTTAGTGCTGACCCCTTATTGCTATGGTACCGGTTCAATATTCCTGCGGGCGGCATTACGGAAAGCAATCCCGAAGGTCAGCTACCCTTTTTAGTGCCGCAGCACCGCATGCCCACCAACTATTATTACAACAGCCTCAACCAGGTGATAAAGCAAAGTTCACCTGATGGCGGCACTTCGGAGTTCTGGTATGACCGGCTGGGCAGGCTGGCGATATCGCAAAACGAGGAACAGCAGTCGCCGGAGGTGGTGGACAGCGAAAATCCCGCAGACAGGTACAGCTATACAAAATATGACGGGCTGGGTCGTATCACGGAGGTAGGCGAGAAATTAAGCGCCGGAACGGTTACCGAAAGCGACGCCCGCAATCAGACCTGGCTGGATACATGGCTGTCATCTGGCAGCAACCGGCAGGTGACCCTTACCTGTTATGATGAAGAGCCCTCCGGAAGCTGGTTGCCCCCATCGCTTACCGGTAGGTTATCGAACTTACGTAAACGGGTAGCTGCAACGGTACTGTTGTCCGAAGGTTCAAACCCTGCGGTCAACCGGCAGGCAGCCACTTATTACAGCTATGATATCAGCGGCAACGTTAAAACGCTTACGCAGGAAAATACGGCACTGGCAGCAAAAGAAGCCGTTTATGTCACCGGCAGCACGGGGTTAAAAGAAATTAAATACGAGTACGACCTGGTAAGCGGTAAGGTGAACAAAGTGCTGTACCAGGATGGCAAATGGGATCAGTTTTACTATCAATATATCTATGATGCGGACAACCGGGTAACGCAGGCGCTCAGCAGCCGCACCAATGAGGGCACATCCAGCCTGTGGGTGACTGAGGCCAACTACCGCTACTATTTACATGGGCCGCTGGCAAGAGTGGAATTAGGTAAAAACAAGGTGCAGGGTATGGACTATGCCTATACCCTGCAGGGCTGGCTGAAAGGGGTGAACGGGCAGTTTTTAGACCCGGACAGGGATATGAGTATGGACGGAAAGGCGGGAGAGCCCTTTGCCAATCATGCAAGAGATGTGCTGGCATTTAGC
>JACFNM010000267.1:1172-5780 GCA_019454915.1 Chitinophagaceae bacterium | reverse complement strand
GTGATGGAGAAAACTCAGTAGTATATACCGAAAATGCCGAAGACCTTGCCGAGATCGTATCTTATGCTGATGTCCTTTATCTGACCAATAACAAACCGATCCCCGCCCAAACCAGGGCTGCTATAATGCAAAGGGTGAATGAGGGAAAACTGGCGATGATGATTTCCCACCCGGGAACCTGGTATAACTGGGCAGATTGGCCCGCATACAATAAAGAACTGGTAGGCGGCGGGTCGCGTTCTCATGAACCTTTAGGTGAATTTGAAGTAGAAGTGGTGAAGCCCGACCACAGGATCATGAAAGGAGTACCTCAGAAATTTAAGATTGTAGATGAGTTGTATCGTTGGGAACCGGATTCATCAGCCACGCCTATTGAAGTACTTGCTATCGGTCGTAGTCTGACAACGGGTAAAGAATATCCTGCTGTTTGGATTGTAAAACATCCTAAGACAAAAATAGTTGGCAATACCCTGGGGCACGACGAAAGAGCGCACGGACTTCCCGCTTATAAAACGATATTGAAGAATAGTATTGACTGGATAAAATATGAATAATCTCTTTAAGAGTATACCGGTTGATGATGTTATTTTTTTCATCAACCGGGCTAAATCCCGAGTACGGCAGGTACTCCATATATACGGTCAGTACCGGAGATCGCTTAGGAGCAGTTCGGAAGCCCTGTTCCCGTCAGTACCGCAGGTCAGACGGGAACAGGCTGGAAACAGATTTTTTCGCTAAAACAAAAATTCGAAGTATCTGTCGTTTTGCTTCATTGAGAGTCTACGGGAGGGATAGGATTGGGGATTGCGGTCTGACCTTCGGTACTGACCGCTGGCATTCTCTAAATTCCCACATTTTCAAATCTTCAAATTAGCACATTTCCACATTTCCGCATTTCCCCCATTCTCACATTTGTCTCTACCCGGAATGCCTTTTCTGTAATATTCGGCTTACGTCTTTCAGCCGGTATCCTTTGGCGTTTAACAAAACGAGATAATGGAACAGTAGGTCGGCGGATTCATTTAAAAAAAGTTCCTCATTGTCATCTTTCGCTTCGATGACTACCTCTACGGCTTCTTCACCGACTTTCTGAGCTATTTTATTGATCCCTTTTTTAAACAGGGATGCCACATAAGATTCGTCGGGAGAAGCGCTCCTCCTCTGTTCAACAATTTCTTCCAGATGGTTTAGAAAATTTTCTTCGCGGTTCTCTTCAGCCCAACAGGTATCCGTACCGGTATGACACACGGGTCCCAATGGATGAACTTTCACCAGCAGCGTATCCTGATCACAATCCACGGCTATTGCCTTCAGCTCCAGAAAATTACCGCTCTCTTCTCCCTTCGTCCATAACCTTTTTTTACTCCGGCTATAAAAAGTAACCTTCCCGCCATCAAGGGTTTTTTGCAAGGCCTCTTTATTCATATACCCCATCATCAACACCTTCAGTGTATTATTATCCTGAACGATGGCAGGTACTAAACCATCGGGATATTTATCGAAATTTACTTCCATGTTCTGTATTAAAAATGCAAAGATATAAAAATGCAATGCCTTACCCGATAAGTTCCTACGGGAGATTTTGATTAAATATTCAGGTATAAAAGTAATTCTGTGATGGAACGATTATGCCCTCCGGAAGGCTTCCGGTAATAAAGAGTTCATGCAGCAACTTCCGGCAGCCAGATCACTTACACAAACCGTACCGATACAAACAATTAGAACCCTACCATTAATTTCAGCATTTTTCATCACAACAGTGTTCAAAAAATCGGGATTCACACAATCATAGCATCTCTTCCTCTTTTACCATTGTCTTCACCCATGCCCAATTTTAAAAGAAAAAAAGCTTCAACATAGACCGTCAGCGTTAGCCTTACCGCCGGGCAACTGTCATTCCGGTTCCACATCCTTTCCAGATTTTACCATTTGATAAAGCCTCCCATATTCCTCCCAATCAGCTATAAAACCTGCCACTATACTTGTCATAAATTTACCATACAGCCAATTAGTCTCTCCGTCACTGAAATAAACAGTCCGTCCACACAATCAATCAAAAAATTTAATACCTTGGTTAATCTCAATATTCAGAATAGCTCTGAGATTATCCCGATCCATCTGAAAATCCTCTTCCCGAATCTCCAATCCCTGGAAAAGAATCATTTTTCTCCGCCCGTAACGGATTGGTATGCATGGGTAATCTGAAATCAACATATCGTCTTGTATTACTGCTCTCTGTGCTGCTTTTTTCTTTCGGCACAACAACGCTGTATGGTCAGACGCACAATCTTCGTATTCAGATAACTGATACCAGTCTAAACCCTTTGAGTAACAGTACGGTTGGGATTGACGGGCAGTACTTCCTTTCCGACTCTGCGGGTTCGTTTATACAAAAAGTAAAAAAGGGAAAGCATATAATCAGCGTCAGCAGCATCGGTTTCCATATCTACCATTCCGACTTGCATATAATCTCTGACACCCTCCTGTCCATTGCTTTAGCGACGAAAGGCGAAGCATTAAAAACCATCTCAATCGTTGCCGGGAAAAACAGAACAAACGAACCGGGATCAAATATCCTGAATGCAGAACAACTAAGAAAACTTCCGGTTATTCTCGGTGAGGCGGACCCGTTGAAAACCATCACCCTTCTGCCGGGCATCAAAAACGGCGGAGAGGCCGGCAACAACATTTATGTGCGTGGAGGAGGACCCGATCAAAATTTGGTGCTACTGGATGACATGCCGGTGTATAATCCTAATCACCTCTTTGGTTTCTTCAGTATTTTCAATGGAGACGTGATTGATAAAGTCATGGTTAAAAAAGGGGATCTGCCACCGTCATACGGTGGCAGATTAAGTAGTGTAGTATCTATAGACACTCGCGACGGTGATAAAGATTCTTTGAAGTTAAGTGGAGGAATAGGATTGATTTCCTCAAAACTTACTCTGGAAGGCCCGTTAATTAGAAACAAAGCCTCATTTATCCTTAGTGGACGGAGAACCTATATCGACCAGTTGGCAAGAGTATTCGCAAGGAAGAAAATAGGAGGTAATGGTTACTATTTTTATGATATCAATGCAAAGTCCAACTATGTCATCAATGAAAATAATCGGTTACAACTCACCATGTACACAGGTCATGATGCATTTCGGTTTTACGACAGCAGGAAAAATTTATACACGGTGAACTGGGGGAACAATTTAGCCGGGCTTAGTTGGCATCAATCCATAAAGCCACAAAAGTTGAAGCAATCAGTCTCTTTCATTTATTCCGCTTTTCAGGGAGACAGTTATTACAGTTACGGGCTTTCTCAATATCTGTTTACCTCCGGTATCCGTGATTATCAGTTCAAAAACGACTGGAATTACCATCCCACCCGTCGTCTTAAGATGCAATGGGGCATGCAGCTTATCCGGCATCGTTTCAGCCCGGGCGCAGGCGACGCAGACAAAGAGGATACAAATTTTAGACTGCACCCTAATCATCAATATGCAACAGAAACCGCTTTCTATCTGAATACCGAATATAAAATTACCAAACGGCTTCAGGCTGGCGCCGGTTTAAGATATAGCCTCTTCCGTAAATCAGAAACGCTCTCCAATCCGGCATCAATGACTACGGACGAAACCATAAAAAGCAGTGACCTGGATATGGAAAAACAACCGTCTGTTTTGTACCAGGCGCCGGAACCAAGATTACATCTGGAATATGCGCTGTCGGGCACCTCGGGTATCGTACTCTCTTACACCAGCACCATGCAGTACATCCATTTAGCGACTACCAGCGGCGCCAGTTTCCCGAGTGATTTATGGCTTCCTTCCGGCGAAAAAATTCAACCCGGAATGGCCCGGCAAATCGGATTAAGCTATTTCAGAAAAACATGGGATGCAAAATACAACCTCTCATTAGAGGGATATTATAAACAACTGGGTAATCAAACAGAATTCAGAACGGGCACACAGGTGTTATTCAACGATCAGATAGAAAACGAAATCATTCTTGGAAAGGGGAAAGCCTATGGAATAGAATTCCTGTCAGAAAAGAAAAAAGGAAAACTAACCGGATGGCTGGGATACACGATCAGCAAATCAGAAAGAACATTTGTGGAACTCAATAACGGAAAACCATTCCCTTATCGTTATGACCGGACACACGACCTGAGCGTTACGGCTAACTATGAGGTTGGAAGACGCTGGAATTTCTCTACCGTATTTGTATTTGCCACAGGCAATGCGATGACGATTCCTACCGGAAGGGTAAACTACAATATAGGATATAATATTTCTCAACGCACTGCTTCCTATACCAGTATGAATCAGTATAATGAAATCAACAACTACCGCATGCCGTCCTACCACCGTTTAGACCTGGCAGCAACTTATTCTCCGGTTCCTAAGAGAACAGGCAAATTCCGTCAACAATGGGTCTTCACCGTGTACAATGTTTACAACAGGAGAAACCCTTATTTCATTTATGTAGATATCAATCAAAAGGAAAAATCTTTACAGGGTAAGCTCGTTTATCTCTTTCCCATAACTCCTTCTGTTGGTTGGAACTTTAAATTTTAATACATGCTCAACAAAATAAAATCATTTGGCTTAAGCATCA
>JACFNM010000267.1:0-1072 GCA_019454915.1 Chitinophagaceae bacterium | reverse complement strand
TGGCTTAAGCATCAGGTCTGTCACCTTTTTTTTTGTGGTCATCTTCTTATCCGGATGTGAAAAGGATTTTGATATTTCACCAAAAGATACGGAGCCGGTACTTGTGGTGGAAGCATATATCAACAATACTAAACCGGATTACAACTACGTCATTTTAAGCAAGAGCCAGACTCTTGCCAATAACGATATCACCAGTATTCCCGTCAAAGGGGCCAAAGTCACCATTACTGCCGGTACACGGGCAACCGGTCGTGAGATCAAATGGGATAGACATTCAACCACTGAGTTGCAGGAGATACCTATCACTGGTTTATCGGCTAACGCTACCGGTGGAATTTATACAGACCCTAATCTGTTGGCCGACCCGTCCAAAGCGCTCAAAGGAGAATCTGGAAAATTCTATTTACTCGAAATTGATATTGATGGAAAACTTTATTCTGCCACCACCGTTATTTTAGACCCCATACCCATCCAACTGAGTACCGGCAGGCAATTTACAGACGACGATGGTATAAGAAAAGGGCTGATCAACGTACATTTCACGGATCCGGATACACTCGGCAACTATATGTTGTTCTACTGGCAGAACACAAAAGATAAGAACAGTTTCGGTTGGGGAAGTATGGGATCGACCAAAAGGATTACCTTTTCTGATGAAGAAAATAATGGCAACTCAATCCGGCTTACCAACAACCAGGAGTTTATGAAAGGCGATAAAATCACCTATTATATGGCACACGTAAGTAAGGAAGTCTATCAGTTTTGGGACAGCTACAACAAGACTATAGACAGCGACGGACTTCTATCCATACCGGCACCCCTGAACAGCAATATTACGGGAGAACATGTTACCGGATGTTTCAGTGGATTAGCCATTAGTTCCTCGACCATAGTCATGGATTGAGAAATCTATATTAACCGTTTTTAATCCTCCTTAACTATACGAACAGGAATATGGTGGCTATACAAATAGCCCTTCAACTCCGGAATAGTAATTTCTTTGAAATGAAATATGCTTGCGGCAAGCGCGGCATCGTCGTTGATATTCATCGTACCGAAGTTATCAATAAAC
>JACFNM010000266.1:2263-5785 GCA_019454915.1 Chitinophagaceae bacterium | reverse complement strand
TTGCGAGCTGAAAAAAGTTGCTTTTATGTAAAAAACCTATAAGGTTTGCGAGAATCATTTCATCCTGCAAGACCTTATAGGTTTCGGTTAATCTCCGTATTTAAAAATCCCTGAAATTCCACGGGGCGCGATAGGGCCTGGAGATCATCATATTTGCCCAGGGATCATCAAATACCTCTTTCTTAGGATTCCACTTTAGCGGCCGCTGCAACTGGTAAGCGATATTGATGGCATTGCATACCGTGGCGGTGCGATGGCCTATTTCTACGTCGGCAATGGGACGGGTTCTGTTTTTGATAGCATTTACCCAATCCTGGTAGTGGTTATCACTGAAATAGATTTTCTTATCCGATGGTTTGAGTTCAATATCCACTATGTTCTCCGGTTTCGACCTCAGGAAAGATCGGGATACCTCTATCACTCCTTCGGTACCAATAAACTGAATGGCATTGCCATCTCCCCAGGGCTTGTGATGCACCACGATTCCGTTGGCGTAAGTAAATGATAAGCCATTTTCTGCTGCGGGGGTATTGGGCGGGTTGAAAGAAACCGGGCCGGAAGCATCCATATCCAGCGCCCATTGCACGATGTCGAACATGTGGGCGCCCCAGTCGGTAATCAATCCTCCTCCGAAGCCCTTGTACCCGCGCCACCAGGCCCAGGAACTGTCTTCAATGGGGGGCGCCAATACAGGATTATAGCCCCGGTAAAAAGAAGGACCAATCCACATATCCCAATCCAGATAATCCGGGATCGGCAGAGAGGGTAAATCACATTCCTTCACGGGCTCGCCTACGGAGACATTGATTTCTTTGATATTTCCGATATAGCCATTGCGTACCAGTTCAACTGCCCTTCTGAAATTTTTCTGTGAGCGTTGCATACTCCCGGTTTGAAATACGCGCTTGTATTTTCTTGTGGCTTCCACCATGGCTCTTCCTTCTGCAATAGTCAGCGCAAGCGGCTTCTCGCAATAAATATCTTTCCCGGCTTTAGCGGCATCCACGGCAATCTGCGCATGCCAGTGGTCGGGGGTAACGATCACAACGGCATCAATATCCTTTCTTCCCAATAATTCTCGGTAATGGGTATAAGGTTTCACGCTTGTGCTTGTTTTTTTCGCATTAGCTTCTTCTGCCTGTGAAACAAACCGGGCCAGTTTTTTCCTGTCAACATCACAGGCCGCCACCACCAGGGTTTCCTTTGTACCCGATATATTCCTCATCAAACCGCTTGCCTGTTTACCGGTTCCTATATAGCCCAGGTTAATACGGTCGCTGGGCGCCGTAAAACCCTTTCCGCCTAATACGTGACGGGGTACAATCGTTACTGCTGCCGCACTCATCAGCGTGTTTTTAATAAATTCTTTCCTTCGCATTTTGATTGAATCATTTAGTTTATTCGCTAAAAATACAGATATATCTCCTCTCCTCCAATGAAAACACTAGCGGCAGTAGTCAAAAACAAATATTACAATTTTTTCCCCGGAGAGCCTCTCCCCCAGGCGCTGTGTGTTGGCAGGATTCTGCGGTAGTTGTGGGAGATTTCGTATTAGTGTCTAAGGGGATAATTTATCTCAGTATTAACCTATGTCGGTACGCCGTTAAACATCAAAGCCGCTTGGAGTATACTCCATCACATCGGCCTTCTTTTTACTCATCTTAGTTTCAATTTATGTTTGTGCTGCCGGGCTTGCTGTTTGTATTGTCGCTTTTCACTTCTCTCCTTAATGGGGGAAGGGAGAAAATCTTTACCTCTTTTCCACCCGTGACGATTTGCACCTTCTGAATGCCTTCAATGGCCGGCAACAAAATCTCAAAAGAGCTGATGACTCCGGGTTTTACCGCTTCCTTCCCTGGTTCGCAGGATCTAAAGGATGTGGGATTTTCGATGGAATACTGGCCGAGAAGTCTTCCGTTTGCATCGTAATATTTTACAGCAAAGGGCATTGACGTTTTTTCCTCCTGAATATAAGGTAATTTTCCTGCTCTTATATCTGTAAAACTGGTATCAATCGTGTATTGTCGTCCATCAAAATATGCGTGAACTGCCCAGTGCGACGAAGATGGGTTGATGGTAGCAGACGGATTGAATTTCCCTTTCAGGCTGTCTATTTTGTCAACCGCTGTTTCCACTTCTTTCTTTGATTTGTCTTTTTCCTGTCCGCAGGAGGTTAAAAAGCTGCCCGATACAAGGATGATTATTAATAAGGGTATATGCTTTTTCATAAAAATGTTTTGAAATGATCAATTGGATGCTCTTTGTAATAGTGTATATAAAATACGCATTTTACAAGGTTCGTCGTGATTGTTGAGCGGCCGACCGGATGACCGCATTGGGCAAAGATTGTTGCATATACGATACCAATCCCTGGTACCCATTTTTTGTACATCGGCTGCTGTTTTACTGTAGCTCGGCGCCGCCGCCTCGGCATCTGACCGGTTGTCCCAGTTGTTAGGAAATACCGACTCTTCCCAATGTGAAGCGTCGTTGGAATCGTATTCATCTGCTAACCGGTAGAGCGAATGTCCGCTTTCGTGTAGCATCGTTCCGCGTACATAATATTCCGCAGAAAAATAGCCGCCGCCGGCCTGGTCACGGATATCATGGAAGTGAAGGATCACTCTACCCTGTGCGAAAGAGAGATTGGAAGAATTAGAAGGGAGCCCATGCGGTAAGCCGCTATTGAAATCACGCGCTATGGCGGTTACCGGATTAATAAAGAAATTATAAGAACCCCGGAAGCGCCTTACCCAATCTTCCTGGTGAAAGGTAGAATCAATTTGTGAACCAACAGAAGAAAAGAACAGGTCCATGCGACTGTTCATACTGGTATCGGGAATAAAAACGAGATTCATCACTTTGTCCTGGTTGCCCACTACATACACGGGAATAGCCTGATTGGTAACAGGATACGGCCTGGTGGCGAAAGTAACAGTATGATTGTATGTCTTGTTATTACCCTTTACCTGAAAACGATAGGTAACCAGTTTGTTACTCCCGTAACCTGAAGTCTTGGTAAAGGTTAATGGAAAGCTGGGGGAGTTCCATGTTTGTATTTCCGTTTCGGCTGTTGTACCCGATAGCTCACCGGCGCTATTCACATCCGAAACAGATTCGAACAGCTTTACTTCGGATACACTGCCACCTATCCGTCGCAGCGTAAAGGTAACCGGATCCGTATCTGACGGTGATATGGGTGAATGAATAGCAAATGTTTCGGGATTTTCTTTGCAGGCCATCGCGAGCGGAAAGCAAAACGCGATGAATATAGACCTTTTCAAGCTCTGATATGAATACATGTTCGGCAATTTTATGGTATTAACATTATTCAATCCGCGTGGATTAAGTTTCTATTGACAATAACCGTACTTTGGTTATTTGTTACCCTTTGAAGCAACATAAAGTCACGCAGACGTCTTTATCAAGAGCTATTGCTTCGTATTATTCTTTCGGGTTCCTTTCAGAGATGATAAAGTATTTGATTTTGGGATTCGATTATCCGGCCAACTATTTCAATGC
>JACFNM010000266.1:0-2163 GCA_019454915.1 Chitinophagaceae bacterium | reverse complement strand
AGATGATAAAGTATTTGATTTTGGGATTCGATTATCCGGCCAACTATTTCAATGCTCCTTTGAGCAGTATGTTCAGTCCGCCCAACAGGCAAATCAAAGCTGTTATTCCTAATAATATGCCGACTGTTGTTATCATGAGTTGATTTTTATGCTTTCAAGCCTGAAGTTACGATATACGACCCGGTTCGGTCGTACACACAGATGTAAAAGCGACGGGATGTGAAAATAATATCCCCTTGCTATAAGGAAGCATTCGTGAACCAGAGTTCACCCTGTTTCTTCCCCACCAAATGAATAAAGGCCTCGGCGGCTTTTACGCCCAACTCCAGTCCCCTGAATTCCTCCATGGAAGTATGACCTGCGCTATATATCACATCAGGACGCTGACTTATATGACAATATAATGCTTTCTTTTTCTGCTCCTGCGTATCGGTGATATCCACATAGTCGGTGGGATGGAAAATCATGGTTTGTATACCCGTAAGTACCTCGTAGAAATAGAGAGAAAAGCGCCGCTTCATCCTCAGCCACGCCTGGATGGTTAATAAGGATGCTGCCTGGTGATCTTTATGCGAATCTACCGGCCATTGGGTAAAAACAATATCCGGATTCTCGTCCTCGAGTATCTCCTGTATTTTGCCATACCACTCATTATTGACTATGGTATCTCCGTCAATCTGCCCTGCAAAAACAGGTTTCGTATTTAAAATTTTACAAGACTGCAGGCATTCCTGCTTTCGAATCGCAGCGCTCTCCGCATGCGACTTTCCGGGGATTCCCGCTTCGCCGGTAGTCAGATAAATTATCGTTACCGAGTGACCCGACTTAGTCAGTTTCGCCAGTGTACCTCCGCACCCCGATTCAGGGTCATCCGGATGACCTCCCACACATACAATTTTCTTAGGGTTTGCTTTTCTCTGCGGGTTGGCCTGCAAAAGAGAAGGGAGCGTGATAGCGCCCATACCAGCTATACCATTTTTCAAAAATGTGCGACGATTTCGTTTCATAATTTAAATATAGCAATTTTATTTTCCTGAGAACGTCATGTGCCTGTGACAAATTTTTCCGAAAGGTGTGTTTACAATCGAAATAATATCCATTATTGATTTTTCCCTTTAATGATCAATTATTGCCAGGAGTGGAATAACTTCATTCATTGCCGAGCCTGTTAGTACTTAATTCTTGAGGAGAAAGGGGATAACAGGCACGATATCATTCATTCAATTTTTTATCCGGAAACAACATGATTCGAAAGAAGGTACTTATTTTATTCATGGGTCTATTCAACCTATCCTTAGTATTCTCACAGAAACAGGAGACTTCTTTTATTCAGGAGATTCAGGATTCAGTTGCCCTGCCTTCGGGCTTTGCCGGAAATGTACTGAGGTTATTTGAGACGCCGTCCGGCATCGTTGCGATTACACCGGAAGCTTACCTGAAATTTTCAAAAGCAAAATGGATAAGCCTTCCTTCAGGAGAAGAAAATATTTTAGCCGTAAAGGACCAGGAGGACCGGGTGTGGACTATCTCACGACACAAGCTGTACTCTCCTGAGGAGAAAAAATCTATTGACCTGCCCTTAATGTTGAAGAAAGATACCATACGCTGTGCCTACTGGGAAGGAAATCAAATTTTGCATATCGGAACCTCAGGCGGACTATACACATGGAACGGAGTATGGAATGAAATAAAAGAATTGAAAGGAGTCTGTGTAAACGATATTGTATCGGATGCTTCACAAAAATTATATGTCGCTTCCATGGATGGTTTGTGGCGGAGGGAAGGTAGCCGCTGGGTAAATCTGGATGACGCGGTAATGCCCATAGGTAACGAACGGAAATACTATGCTCTGGCAAGCGGTAACGGGGAAAAAGATATTCATTTTAGTACTCCCCATTCGATAGCCTGTATTGCAGCAGATGGCAACCATCGGGCGTGGAGCGCTGTCCAGGGATTACCCTACAGCCCTGTACGTTTGATAAGGGTTAATAAAGAGGGTTTTTGGTTAGGTACTGACAAGGGAGCTATTAAAAAAGACTCATCCTGGCATTACTATAATGGAAAGAGATGGCTGCATGATAGCTTTGTTAATGACGTGCTCCCATTGCAAAACGGCAATGTATGGATTGCCACTCCGAAGGGTATTAATGAGATAAAAAAGAT
>JACFNM010000265.1 GCA_019454915.1 Chitinophagaceae bacterium | reverse complement strand
GCGCATATTGTTTTTCTGGTAAGTAAGGATCCGTTGAATTATGAGGCTGATAAAACAATACCACTGTTTGCGGATATGCTTAACAAAGGGTATGGATTCAAAGTGACGGTATTATTGAGCGAAGGAAAGCACGGGAATGCGAGATTTAAAGGAATTGATGCCATCAAAGACGCTGATCTGTTAGTCGTTTTTTGCCGGCGTCTGGCCTTGCCGTTTGAACAGATGGATAAGATAAAAGCTTATTTGCGATCCGGAAAGCCATTAATCGGGTTGCGTACTGCTAATCACGGGTTCTCGGTTTGGGATGAAGTAACGGATGGTTATGAAGGATGGTGGGGTTTTGTACCGGATATATTGGGTTGTGAAAACAGAGGTTATGAACCTGAAGAACTGGGTACAGTAGTTGAAGTGATACCAGAATCAGCAACTAATCCTATACTAAAAGGAGTAGATGCCACTGACTGGAAGAGTAAGGGACAGGTATATAAAGTAAATCAATTAGTGGATAGCAAGACTACTACTTTGTTGCGCGGTCATCCACGAGGAGTCGAAGCCACTCAGCCGATTGCCTGGACAAGGCTTACGGCTCATAAAAGCAGGGTATTTTACACCTCACTCGGATATCCTGATGATTTTAAAGTTGAGCCGTATAGAAAATTGCTTATTAATGCAATTCATTGGGCATTGGAGATGGAAATAAAATGAGCGACCGTGATGCGTTCCGGCCCTTCCCGGAGCGTATAACTATGTTAACCCAAATTGAGGATAGTCTGTGAAGCTACCGCACAAACCCGGCTTAAGACACCAGGAATTTCCAAACCAGGTTACCATTTTGAAAGGATGCTACGACAAAATGGCCGGCTAACGGATGCTTTAGCGTATCTGAATCAGCCTTTAACGTGCCCGTATCGAAAGCAGACATAATGTAATCTCTTCCTGATTTGGTTTCCACGCAAAGAGTCATTGCGCCATCTGTCCACCTCAAACTCTTAATGAATGAGTTGTTCTCTTCTGAAGCTTCAAAAACAGAAACAAACGCTTTCAGACCGCTACCTGTTTTTCTTCGGATGATGTAGGGCAAAGTGGCACCGATATCTGTGTTCTTCCAATCGCGTTGACCCCAGCCGTCGCCAACAAAAACTTCTTCATCGGAATCGCTCATTGCCCAGGCTCTGCAATTCATGTAGCTTCCGCTCTTCCATTTTGTAAGCCAGCTTGATGCGGGTTTACCGGAACGAATGTTTTTGAAATCGTAGAGTGGGATCGCAGCAGGGGTCAGGGTTATCCCTTCAGTCGCATGGTCAGATGAACTAAGATGAAAAACATAATCCTGTATCTCCCCACCTTCAACTCTGAAAAAATCAACGACATAATTATTTCCGTTTCCATGATCGATGATAGCTGAAGTGCGTCTGTATATCTTTGCTTCTTCGTACGCGCGTGAAGACATCTCTACTGCTTTTACGTGCTCAGTGGTTTTGAAAAAAAGGATATCGCCACCACGTTCTTTTCGCCGTTGATTTTTTTGGTTGATGACGACGGTATTGTGGGCCACCGTACGTTGGGTTTGAATTTTCTGAGGATGATCCCACAGATATCCGAGATCGGATAGTATTTCACGATCTTTCTTCCAATAGTAAATATGCAAACTGTCTAATTCGTGATGGTTACCCCAGTGGCTGCCGTTCATTAACAAAAGGCTCTCACGTCCTGTCTCACCGGTACGCAGGTGGGCAATGCGTAGTTCAGGTGGCATCCAATCAGGAAGAGCCAACGGCGAGCTACTGTTTTGTTCCAGACCCGGTTTCCGATAGTAGAGAGAAAAAGTAGCATAACCGGCAGGTTTTGAGAGGTCGTATGGAAGTATCAGAAGAGAGCGGTCATCCTTCTCTTCTTTACTCAAATTACTGTTCACTGAGCCACTATGGATAGCCAGGTCTTCTCCACATAGTTCTTTAAGAAGTGAGAAATATTCTTTCCTTTCCGGAAAATTGGCAACCATTAATTCAACATAAGAGACAGCAAGAGTGGTATCCCGGAAAGAATCTGCATAAGGCGCATATTTTAAATTACCCTGCAGCCCTTTAAAAAAGGCGTCCAGGACCTTATTGTAATTTGTATCCTTATAAAGATTCAGCGTTTCCAATCTGTCGCCTTTCTCATCTTTATAGCCCTCAGGATCGTTATATCCCCTTGCTGCCTGAGCAGTATCCCAAATCCCGCCCAACGTCATCAATCCGTAAAAAGGCGATTCGCTGCTCGTTCCGTCCGGAAGATACCAGCCGTCAACCGTCTGATTAAAACTGTTTAATCCAAAACGTATCAGCCCCGGGTGTCCGATACACATGCCAACCAGCGCCACTGCGCTGTGATTGCTCACCGATTTGTTGTTGATTACCGTGTCGCTGATCATGAGTGGCGTACTTTCAAGAAGCAGGTCCTTTTCTATTCTGTATTTTTCATCCGGCGAATAGAGAGGTTCTCCTTCTGGTTTCGTCGCCGCGCAGGTAAGATCATAAGCCGATACCACTTTGCGTACAAAATCGGATTCCAGTCCGGCGCCAGCAGCTCTGCCGGCACTCCAATAGCCGGTCCATAAGCTATTGTCGGGTTGATTGGGCGGAGGACAGATCTCCGGAAATGGCAGATGTGCAATATGTTCTGCTGCAACTTTCGGGTCCATGTCTGCGTATTCGCCATAACCCACATGCACCAGCCAGTTCGGATAGCAATCGGCGAACCTGAGAAGAATTTGTTTACAACTGATCGCATATGCCGTGTTTCCGCTCAGCACATAAGCTTCGGCTAAAGTATGGCAATAGTCGGCCATCCACTGTACTTTTCTTGAGCGGATATTTGCGGTAAAGCTGGGTCTTCCCTCCTTATATCCGAAGATGGTAAAAGTCTCTCCACCATAGTAACTGATTGTTTGAGGTTTCCCCCATTTTGTTTTAAAAGTGATACTCTCGGGATAGCGTGTATTGGGAAAAATAGCTCTACATACCGTGCATTTTAGTTCATCAGGGTTTGTGACATTCCATTCCCACAAACCATGAGGATGTACGGGTTTACCCTGGTCCCGGCAGGATGGACACGGTGTGAACAGCGGATCTCCCGGCGTATTCTCCTCAATCATAGTGACTAAAAACGTTGGGTTGATCAGGTGATGGTACCGACGGGCCTCATTTTCAACTGTGGTCGCGTAGTCTTTTGCCCAGGAATATCTATTGATATTTTCTCTTGCATACGCCAGATCCTGCTTTTTAATAGTAAGACAAGGATGCTCAACTTTTTTAGTGAAATTTTTCCAGTCTTCCCAATTGTATAATGGCAGACCTTTAGAATCAGGTGCAATTTGTCGGAAATGTAATAGCGGAGTCATGCCGAGATACGTGGCGGTACCAAGCCCTGCGATTTGATGGATGAACTTTCTTCTGGACAGTGATGAGGGCAACATGATGAATTGTTTATCTCAAAGTAAGAAGAAAATAAACACGGAGAAGGTGTATCCTTACGGTAACTCGCAATTAGTTTCAAAATGCGATTTGAATGCTGTAGAAAAGCTCAAACTTCTTTAGACGTATTCGGTAATTTAATCGTCCCTGATGGATTGAATATTATACTAAATTATAACCGGTATACCAAATCCATCAGTAATTTTTTAAAAATAATTTTTTTCCGATAGGTGTAATCGCTGATTGGATATACTTTAATATGAACTAACTGTGATTATCAGGCTGATAATTTTCTCAGCCGCCCCATTTACAGGTATTTCGTTGAATCAAGATTTTTCTCACACAAAACTTAAATACGATGAAGTCGTCTATGTTTGTTCGATCTGAAATCATGGGTCATCGGTCTTTGATGAAGGCGTGGAGATTAATGATCCCGACGGTTTTAATGCTGACTATGGTTGCTGTTCAGGCTAAAGAGGCTGGATTTTCTGATTCTGGTCAATTACTCTTTGAATTTAATCGGGCGAAAGAAGCTTTGCATGAAATCCCCGTCTCGTCAACAAAGATGCCTCCTGCTGAGATCAGAGGGAGAATAACCAATCAGGATGGAGAGCCTCTGCAAAATGCATCAGTTCTCATTGCTGGTACCCAAACAGGAACTGTAACGGATGCTAATGGATATTATATTTTGAATTCTCCGGACAACCGGAATCTAGTTCTCGAAATTTCAAGTGTAGGGTACCAGACCAAGCGGGTGAATGTGGGGAATCAAACCGAGATTAACGTAATATTGGAATCTGAAGTTACATCTCTTGATCAGGTAGTTGTCATTGGTTATGGTACAGCAAAAAAGAAGGATTTAACCGGATCTATTTCGCACATTGACGCCAAAGTATTTGAAAATCAGAGTATGGCTCAGTTTACCAATATGCTGGCGGGCACAACCTCGGGGCTTCAGGTTACACAGGGAGCGTCTGCCTCTGGCGGTGGTTCACTTCTGATTCGTGGGCGGAAATCTTTATCAGGCGGTACGAGTCCATTGATTGTGGTGGACGGGGCAATATTTGATGGTAGCATAAAAGACATCAACCCCAACGACATCGAGAATATAGATGTAATGAAAGATGCCAGTTCGGCTGCTGTTTATGGTGCAAGCGCAGCAGGAGGTGTGATATTGGTAACAACAAAAAAGGGAAATACGGGGAAACCGGTTATCGGAGTTAATTCAAAAGTGGGTATAGCTACCACTACACATGATTTAAAACCGTTCGGACCAGAAGACTATTTCAATATGCACCGGGATTTCTGGACAGAGGTTAATTCGAGGAGTGGTAGTGGAGGCAGGCCACTCGGATATTATTATAATCCTAATGAATTACCTGCAGGGGTGTCGTTGGAGCAATGGAGAAGTATGAGTAATACTTCAGGACTAAGCGATGAAGATATTTGGCTTAGCCGGTTGAGCGCTTTTCCCATTGAGATAGAAAATTATAAGGCAGGAAAGACGACAGACTTTTATAATCTGGTTATTCGCCCTGCTGTACAACAGGATTATTCTTTAAGTATTGGTGGTGGTACCAAGGACGTAAAATATTATATGTCTGTACAGTACCTGAATAATAAAGGAATTATTAAAGGAGATGAGTTTAAGGCGATAAGACTCAGGATGAACCTGGATTTGAGGGTAACGGACTGGCTACATGTCGGAACCAATACTCAATTTGGAAGCAGAGATGAAAGCGTTGTTCCAGGCAATGTAGATTTGGTCGGTGTGCAGAGCCCTTATGGTTCTATGTGGAATCCCGATGGTACACTGAACAGATATACGAACGATTATGTAGGTACGCTTAATCCTTTGGAGAATTATTATTATCAGGACAGATTAAATATTAGTAACACCCTATTCTCTAATCTATACGCCAATGTAAAATTACCATTGGGGATTGATTATAAATTATCTTATCAGCCGGGACTTGGCTTCGCGAGTGATTATAATTATTGGGGGCCCAATAGTACGGTTGGCGGAGTCAGTCATGTAGGCGGTTATGCCACGAGAGACGATGGCAGATCTTTTGGCTGGAGGTTGGACAATATTTTGTCCTGGAACAAGACCTTAGGCATAAACAAGATTGACGTGACATTATTGGCCACTTCGGAGCTTCATAAAGGATGGGCTTCCCGCCAGGAGAACTCGACTTTCGCCCCCAGTGGTAATCTTGGATTTAATGCGCTGCAATTCGGAAGTAGCCCCGCTGTACGCGATAACGATAGTTGGTCGTCAGGAAATTCCTATATGGGGCGATTAAACTATACGCTTTTAGATAAATATCTGGTAACAGCCTCGGTCAGAAGAGATGGATATTCC
>JACFNM010000264.1 GCA_019454915.1 Chitinophagaceae bacterium | reverse complement strand
AGCTTTGTGCCGTAAGTTCAGAAGTTAATAAGTCGAGAATATCACCTAATGGTATCGGCCTTGTAACCGAATTACCTGTTGCCTGTGTATAAAGGTTGATCATATCCCTTGTGAAAAATGTTTGCTCTGACAACAGTTCCCGGTTTGTGCTAGTTGCTTTCTGAAACTGGTATCTGATTTCACCTGTTAAACCCAATGGCTGTAATTCATATTTAATGGCATTGTTCAGCCTTATATCGTTTACAAATGTTTTATTATCCATAAACCTTAATTCATCCAGTGGTCTGTATTTCCAGTCAAGCAATATTCCGGTTCCTGTTGTATCAATATAATCATACCTATATGTTTTGGGAGCCGGTAACGAAACGCCATTATCATCTGTTAACTGTAAATAAGGATAATATGCCGACTTCCCTCCACCGGGAATTCCTAGACCATTGTTATTTTGTTGGGTTTTGGTATTGGCATAATTTACCCCTGTAGTGATCTCAAGACCTTTTACCGGCGTGTAAATATTTCTTGCAGTAATGGTAATGCGGTCAAATTCATGACCGGTAAGAACACGGAGATTCTGGTCGTACCCTGCAGAGAAATAGTAGCCTGTTTTCTCACTTCCACCGGCGAGGTTAATGGAATGTTGTTGCGAAAAGGCATTCCTGTAAAAATATTCTCCTAAGTCATTTCTATAGTCAATAGTTTTGAAAGCATTGATCTGTGCCTCTGCTTCGTTTTGGGATAATGTTCCTGCCCTGACTTTCGCAAGGATTTCCACCACAGGAGAAATAATAGGCCTTGACGTGGTATTGTTTAATGCTGCATCATAAAATCCCTTGTAGAACAGGAACTGTTCAGCTTCAATAAAGTGTTCGCTATTCAAAAAATCCCGGTCGTATAATAAGTCAGGTTTCTGGCCAAAGGTAAAATTGGAATTGACACTTATTTTCAGAGCCCGATTGAATTTGCCAGCCTTAGTTGTAACAACGATAACGCCATTTCCTGACCGTGCCCCCCAAATAGAAGCCGCAGCTGCATCCTTTAGTATCGTGATGCTTTCTATGTCATTAGGATTTATGTTATTTATATTTCCATAAAATGGAAAGTTGTCAATAATGATCAGTGGATCGGCATTAGCAAAAATCGTGCTCCTGCCTCTTATACCAATTGCAGGTTCATTATTCTGACCTCTTCGCTGATTAAAGATAACTCCACTGGCTATACCTTCTAATCTGCTAAGAAGATCGGTTGAAACTCGGCGATTCAATAACTCGTTATCAATATGTTCAAATGAACCTGTAGCACGATCCTTCGAAATTGTTTGATACCCTGTCGAAACAGTAACAGTTACATCCTCCATCTTTTCGATTTTCACCTTCACAGTTATTGTTAGTTGGGTACTTCCGTTTAGCTTCCATTCTGTAGTTTCGATATTTGTTGCGCTTATGACAAGTACTGCGCTTTCATCAACACCAGCCAGGAAAAATTCGCCGTTACTGTTGGTAGATGTTGCCTTATTACTTCCTTTTACAGCTACCGTAGCTCCGTCGACGGGCACTCCGTTATCATTTACTACCCGTCCCTTTACATCTATTGGTGATAACACTGGCGTTTCATTAGCCTTTTCAGGAACTTTCGGCCTTACTACGATAGTTTTGTTTACAATGGCATAGGTCAAAGGCTGCCCTTCAAAACATGCCTGAAGCGCCTGCTCCAGCGTTGCGTTCTTTAACTGGATGTTGATCTTCTTTGTGTTTTGCACCACTGCACTGTTATACCAGAACAGGTAACCGGTTTGCTTTTCAATAGCCTTAAAAACCTTTTCCAGGGAAGCATTTTTTTCATCCAGTGTGATACCTTGCGCAGTTCCACTGGCGCTAACATGGAGGAAGGTCCCGAGTAATAGTATCGCGGTTAATTTCATCGCTAACGCTATTGTTTTCTTTTTGGTGCGATGGGATCTCCTTTCAGTCGATCTCATAACACGCAGGGTTTTTGTCAACTCCCCGGCAGGCGGGGAATAAGCAGTTAAATCCATAACTTTGGATGTTTGGGTTAATGAATGATAGCAGTCTCAACGCTGTTTATAATTGGGTTAACCCAAGCTTATTACCGCTTCGCATGGACCGCGAGGCGGTTTTTCTTGCCGTTAACCTTTAATCCCTTTTAGAAAACCGCTGCCGCGCCTCCTGTACACTTATTCCGATACGGTAAGGAGGCCACGGTGCAGGGTTTAACATGAGAAAAGCCTTAACCTGTTATAATGATCTTTCTCCCTTCTATTTTGAAATGAATGCCACTCAGTTCTATGATCTTTAGCATCTCCTGCAAAGTGGAATTACGAAACGCCTTACCTGTTATTTCTTTACGGGCAATAGTCCCCTCATAAACGACTTCTACATTATACCACCGCGCCACCTGCCGCATAATGGTTTCTATGTCCGCATTATCAAATTGGAACAAACCATTCTTCCAGGCAGTAACACTTCCTGTATCCGCATCATCCACTTTTGTATCAGCGCCTTTTACCCTGGCAGCTTTACCGGGCTGAAGATTTACGATTTCACTACCGTTCCTGACATTGGCCAGTCCAGAAACCAATGTCGTTTGTATAACAGGTTCGTCATCGTAGGCATTGATATTAAATTCTGTGCCGAGATCGTGTACTTCAATATTTTTTACCGATACCACAAAGGGTTGCGCATCATTATGCACTATTTCAAAATAACCTTCACCCGTCAGGGTTACTTTTCTTTCGCCTCCGATGAATTGTGCAGGGTAGTGAAGTGAAGAGGCTGCATTCAGCGTTACCTTACTTCCATCCGGGAGTATTACTTTGAATTGCCCGCCAACGGGTGTTGTTATGGTATTGTACTGCAATGCCCCGCTTTGATCTGTTCCTATGTTGTAGGCAATTTGCCCGTTATCCAGTTTCAAAATGGTGGCGTTGCCTTGTATAGCCAGCATTCCATTTTTAGCATTGTCCAGTTGTACGGTTGTGCCATCCGCCAGGGTCAGAATCGCTTTATCTCCACCAGGTTGTATATCCTGTTGTTGAATGGGCTGCCGAACGGCCATATCGGGTTGAGTTGAACGGTTCATCCAGTAGTAAATGATGCCAGCAGTAATAAGAATCAGCACGCTGGCAGCAGCCGTTATCCTGGTATATAGTTTCCGTTTACTGTTTTTAGAAAAAGGAATAACCGTAGCCGCGGTATTCGTTCGGGTTTCAATATTGTTCCATAAGCGGCTGCGTAGTTCAGTCCTTTCATTTTCAGTCAGTAACGGCGTAAGCCCTTCCTGCCGCTCGGCAAGTTGGTCCCAGGCTTCCAGCTTCCTGCGCTCATCATCAGAAATCGTTCCTGTTTGCAATTTTTCCAGTAAAATCCGTAGATCATCGCTGTTCATAACTGGTGGTTAAAGGTTGTATTTATGGTGTAGTCACAAAAAAATAGTGCTGCCGTAGCCCCGCAGGTATATTTTTTTACAGGCTGAAAAATTTGCCATGCAGCAAAAACAGGTATAAATTGTTCTAAATTTAATAAGAAGATAACTTAAAACCCATACGTTATCGCTATAGAAAACATACAGGATGACAGTGTGCTGCTACAGCGTATGCAGCAGGATGACCAGCTGGCTTTTGCCGCCATTTTTGAACGGTACTGGCAGCTACTGGTTGATTTTGCTTTCCGCCGGTTGCAGTTGCAGCAGGATGCAGAAGAAATTGTGCAGGATGTGTTTATTAAATTATATGAGCGCAGGCAGGAACTGGATATTCATACTTCACTAAGTGCTTACCTGCATACCGCTGTGCGTTACCGGGTTTATAATAAATACCGCGACTGGCTGAAACAAAGAAAGTCTTTTCTGATCCCCAATCTGGATGATGTAGATTATTCACTGCCTGCTGTTGACATGGCTGCCTACAAGGATATGGAAAAAAGCATCCGTAAAGCCGTGCAGAAACTGCCGGAAAAATGCAGGGAAGTTTTTTTGTTAAGCCGGGAACAGCAACTATCGAACAAAGAGGTAGCGGAAAAAATGGGTATTTCAGTAAATACTGTAGAGAAACATATCGGAAAGGCGCTCAGGATACTGAGGATTGAACTCGATAAATATAATCAAATCGCTATCCTGTTAATCACCATGCTCAATTCCTATCAATAGCCAGATGGCGGTGGTTGTACTATTTCGTGACTAATCTAAATGGCGAAACTGATTCCCTATAATTTTTTTCGCCATGCTTCTGCAACCCTATTTCTTTGTACGCTGCAACGGCAGATACGAAAAGGTGAGATTTTCCGAATTGATATTGGTAAAAGCCATGCGGGGGTATATGCGTGTGGTAACGGAACAAAAGACTTATCTCGTATTGAACCGGATGGAGACTGTACAGCAGTATTTACCCAAAGAACTGTTCTGCCGCATCCACCGTTCCTATATTGTATCATTGGAGCGGGTAAGGGCTTTTGATAATTTCAAAGTTTGGCTATATCCCCCGCCTGATGGACAAACCTTCCGTCCAGGTCTGGCACGGTTGCAGGAACTGCCACTCGGCAAAAATTTCAGGAAAGCCATCAGGGACAGTGTAGCCATTATGCCTAACCGTGCAGGTGTTTTCAAAAGCGTCCTGGACGAAGCGGCATTTATTCTGGAGGGTGAAGAAATGGAAGAGTAAACTTCGGGTAGAGCAGGGTCAGGAGGCCTTTTGTTGGTTTTTGAACATTTCTATTACATCTTTCTGCATTTGTATTACCTGATCTTTTTCGCTAAGTAACCGTTCATACATTTCGATTATCTTTTCATTGGCATTGACATAAAAACCATTGCCATTATTACCACTTTGCTGATATACTGTCTGAATAGTGGCGGACGAATCCATGTGTTTGATGGCTTCAACAGGAAAATCCAATACCTCGGCAATCATGATCAACAAATCATCATCAATTTCTTCTTTGCTTTCAAGGCGGGAATATTCCTGTTGGGCCATGTTTAGTTTAGACGCCATCTCTTTCTGAGGAATGCGACGAAAACTTCTTAAACTCGATATATTCTTTCCTAAATGCACCATATAAAAACAATTGGCAAAGCCCCGACATATATTTTTGGTAATATACACGGTAAAATACAACAGATTTTGCGTAAAATACAACAATGCGATGCTTGCACTTTACATACCTCCATTATTAATTTTGTTTTCAGGTATTGTTTTAAAAGATTTAAAAATATAGTTTTACTTTCTCTATAACACTATCGGTCAGGCTATACAATCTCCTTCCTTATCAGATTTACTCAAATCTTTTTAGCCTGGTGTAAATAAACAAAACAAACAAACAACTGCTGGTTGTTCCAGGAGGGATAACTGAGAGAATAATTCTTGCTTCATGCGGTTTCGCTAGAGGTCATCAAAAAGGGAATAGAAGAGCAGGTTTTGGAAGTCGTGATACATGGGTTCAGTAAACATCCTGTTGAGCGAAAAGAAGAAATCAAATTCGGATTTATATAATGAATCTGAATCATGTTTTAGATTAAAACGGCGTAACTGTTTTTTAGATGAAAAAGTCAATCCTAAAAAATGATGGTGCGGCGGCTTAAAAACTATGGGTGTAAACCATTAACTGGAAATATATTTTTATGCTTGACTCAATGAAAGCGGCATTTAGCAGGATGGAAAGGGTTGGGTTGATTGCTTATAATTATTACAAAACAAAAATCAATTTAGTTTAAACGATATTAAAAACTTTTGAAGCCCCTCTATTTATATATCATTCTCCTATACACGGTAAATACTGCAATGGCCCAGGGAAAAGACGGGCAGGTGCTTTCCCGCGGTATACTGAAACGCAATACTACCGCAAGA
>JACFNM010000263.1 GCA_019454915.1 Chitinophagaceae bacterium | reverse complement strand
AATGTCAGTATGCATTTAATCCGGTTAACATTTTCGACGGAGCTTTCCGCCACAGCGTTGCCATACTTATCTACGGGATCCCCGGAATTATTCGGTGCATCCCGGCAAAGGGAATAGTCGTATTCAAAATGAACGGATTTTACCGGTTTGGCCGCCGTCCCGTATTTTACTATGTCGGCCCGGGAATACAAATCAATTCTTTCAAGCCTCCTTAACCGCTGAGTGACATCGGCGCCCCCGTTTTCATCCAGCACTCCCAGGTTGTCTTCCCTTTTTGAACTGATGGTAAAGACAGCGATCATGGTTTTGGAGACAACGGAGTTGAGATACCATATCTCCTTTTCTCCGTACATATAAGTTCCTTTGTCGTCCCTGCTGTAGGTTTTAAGCCCTTCGTTGTAGCTGGCTTTGTTTGGATCGTTGGGGGTGCGCCAACGATAATAACCTTTCTGTTTACCATACACCATTGAGTAATTGAATTTCACCGCGTCTCCAATATCATCGTCAGATATTCCATCCCCGGTAACGTCCACATAATCCGCGGAAACCAGACCCGTGAGTAAAAAAGAATGGGCATAGGCGGGTAATATATCTTTGGTAAAAAAATGTTCCCTGCCTTTATTATTTCCTATCGCGGTGTTGTCAGTCCCCGCGGCATATGCCGCCAGCCCTTTGTCAATATTTTCCGGATTGGTCTCCCGGTCAACAGAAAAGGTTACATCCCGCTGCCCGGCATTGTAAGCGGGCAAACCGTAGATATAACGACGACCATCCCCGTTCAAAACCGTTATCTCAGATAAATGATGAGCTTTGCGCAAACCGGGCTCCACCCTCGCTATGGTATCCACAAGGCTATCGGGACAGGCGCCGGCCGGAACGGCATTTTCGTCATATGAGCGGATGATCCGGTCAAGCCCGAACGCCGCCGCTTCCGCTGCATTCTTATAGGTGATAACCTGGGTTCGCTTATCCCGCCCCGCTTTTAACAGCGGATCGGTAACAGGGATGTCTTTTACCGGCCGTTCATTATGGTAGGCTACCAGCGCATTGGCCGCCGTGATATGCTGAATGCCGCCGCCCAGTTTAATGCGCACAAGACTATCACCGCCAATCTTATTGTAATAAGCCGGCGTGTTGCTGGTTTTTTCTCCGGGATTGCGGAAAAATACCGGTTGGTAAGTGCTGTCGGGCTCCGTAAAACGGATGTTGGGAGTAATATCGCTTTCCCAGGCCGCGTTGCGGGTGGTGGCAATCGTTTCATTAATATCCACGCCGCCTTTAAAATAAGTTCCTCCGCCCATATTGAAAGCGACATTACCGGTATTGCTTTTGGTTTGTAAATGATGGTCTCTGATATACCCCGCCTCGCTCCGGTAGGGACGGAACATACCGCCTGTGCCTTCGCCGCTGATGTTGTACACATCATAATTGTATTGTGGTATTGCCAGTTGGGGGGTAGACCGGTAATTGAAGTACGATTCCTTTTCCCGGTTAAAGTCCAGCAGCGCTTCGGCCCGATTGTTGGCTTTGGTAAAATACAGGTAACCATAGCCGGGCAGGGATTGAAGCGTGTCTTCCCATACTATTTCCTGCTTGCTGACATAACCTGAAACAGCCGCATTCGGAAACGCTCCGTAAATTTCGCCTCCGTATTTGGCGCTGAACGTAAAATTAGTGCTGGTCAGCGGCATCTGAACAGAGGGGGTATAGGCGGGCGTGGCAAATGATATCCCCGAGGATAATACGCTGGTGGTTCCCAGGGAAGCGCCCTCGTAGTGACTCACTATTTCATCATTTGCATTTTTCTCGCGCCATCCTACACTGGTTGACGCCGATACTGCCGCGTTGAACTGCAGGCCCGTAAGCCCCATCCGTGAATTGTAGTTGGCGCCGATATTGGCTGTCCCCTTCAATCCGCTGTTTTGGGAAGCAAGACTATAGCTCAGACCCGGAGAAATATTTAAACCCGTCTGGGAATTATTCTGCAACCCCAGCGAAGCGGTGAGCGTTCCCTTTGAAGCGCTGCCCGCACTCAGGTTGGCATTAATACCGTTCTCCACGCCCCAGCCATTATAGGTGTTATTAAATACCCCCACATTAAAATTGAGCCCCAGGGTATTGCCAAACACTTCTATTCCGCCGGCAACCCCAACCCCTACCGTTTTATTGGTTTTAATGTGTTGGATCCTGCTGATCCTGTCCTCCCCGTTAAAATCGTCCGGAAGGCCGCGCATGCTGCGATTGATGGTGCCGGGATTGATATTCCACCCCAATCCTACCCAGCCCGCTTCCTGGTCAATACCGGCGCCGCCGTGATAATAGATATTCACCGGGTAACCGCCTACGTCCAACAAAGGAATGTTATAGGAAAAATCTCCCGTGAACAGATCTACCATATTATCGGCGTTCACACTTTTAAAACTGCTCATTTCAGGTTGACCGGGACCGCCGATCATGGATCTCTGAACGGACGCACGTTCTCCGGGCTTATCTTTTACAGTCCCGGAAACAGCGGGAGGAGGCGCTGTTTTACCTTCCCCTGTAGCCCTGCCCGGCTGCAGGGGAAGGTTGAACAACGGAGAAAACGGGTGAGGCAGGGCGGCATAATCGCTCCTCGCACTACCGGCATAAGGTCTGTTCCTGTTTACCATCGCAAGCGCCTGAGAAGGCAATATGGTTTCGATGAGCATTACCAAAAGCAAAAATGCCGCTATATTTTTTTGCACTTTTTTATCGGATAAATATTTCATGCCTGTATTTTTAACTTCCCGCCTGCAGAACAGGTTTTTTTAAAAAAATCAAATGAATATCCCCGTCTCTTCACCTTCCCGTCTCTATTGCACCGCCTCTTCTTTTCTGAACTCGAATCTTAACCGCCATTTTTCATTTCTACCATTGGTAAGCTCCAGCAGGTAGAAATGTTTATCTGAAAATGCCGGATTGTTACTGAGGTCAATGTTCACCAGGTTTTGTCCTGTACCTATGGGAATAGTATCCCACTGAAATGCAACGGTATCCATATCTTTATCATCCAAACGATAGATCTTTATGTTCCAGGTGCTGTCGTTCGCCTCATTGAAATACTCAAACTTTAAAAAATCCACCTGCAATGAATAACCCGGCTGATCATATTTTACCAGCCTGGAATAGGGCAGGTGATTGGTTCTTATTTTAGGAATATCAGCTTCTTCTTTCAGTGTAAAAGACCACACATCGGTACGCGACACCACAGCCCCGTTGCTTTTGGCGGTGATCCTCCACGCATACTGTTTGTTGAATTGCAATGCCGGCGCTGAAACAGGATATAAAAGCGAAGTGGGGATGATCTCGGGTTGGTGCAGCAACGGGATGTTTTGCTGAATGGCGTCTGCCGGCGACTGACCGGGGTAAACCTCCGCGATATCCAAATCGTATCTCAGATTGATGAAAAAACTCACCGGCGCGGGCGGAAGCCAGTTGAAGGTAGGATTGATCTGTGTTTCCTCCGCTTCATCCCAGGGCAGCAATAATTGCGGGGGGCTTAGCGGCTCCACTTCTATGAAATCGCATTCCTCGGCAATTTGGTTTACGATGCCATGCTCATGCCTGAAAAAGCTGATACAAACGGAAAAATTACCCAGCGGCAGAAAGCCTTCAGGACCGGGGTCAATGACATAATTGCCATTGACCTGCGTATATTGTACCGGTTCCACAACTGCGGCGTTAACCTGCGTAACTCCGGGAGAAACATTGATCTCTCTGGCAACTCCGATCAATATCGGCTGGCCGCTGGTTCCATCGCCTAATACCACTTCTATATGCCCGGTAACCGCGTAGGCTGAAGTGTTGGAAAGCGTGATGTCCCACAATTGTTGTTTCTGAAGAATGCCGACCCGGTTCACCGGGGGCATAACAATAATTTGCGCCCCCGCGCAGCAACCGGATAACACTAAAATGGATATAAAAAGTAGCCTCATAACTTAAGGATATTATTAAAGTACCTGGTGAACCCAAGGGTAAACCATTCATTTTTGACTAAAGTATCGGCGCTTCCGGGTAAATAGCCCCGCTCATACCAAAGGGTAATATCTCCGATGTACCGCAGTCTGCACCGGAAGTTGCAGTATAACCCGGTCTTCACTTCCACCGTATTGTAATTGTTGATCTTTACCCCTCCGCCTATACTGAAATACTGGGTATAGTTGATGGTAAGTCCGCCGTCCATAACATCCAGCGTATATTGTTTATTGGCAGTGCCGGAATATCCTATATTACCGGTGAATAAAGGGAAAACAAACTGATGCCGGGTATAAAAATGACTGGCATTATAATACACAAAACCGGTATCGCTACCCGCATTATAAAACCGGTTATAGGTAAAGACACCGTTGGCCTTCATTGATCCGATCCTGTAGGCATGTGCCACACTGACGCTTAATGATTGATACCGGCTTTCGGCTACCTGGTCGCCCACCATGGTGTATTGCGAAGAAGGAACATAGCCGAGCGTCAAAGAAGGAAGTTTTCTTCTTCGCAGGGTTGCCGAAAAAGAAGTAAATATCGTGTTACTGTTGTATTGCTGAATGATGAACGGGTTGCTGTAATCATTTTTACGCGCCGAAGCAAGCAGCCTGAGCTGCCTTTTCCAAAAGGTTTGCTCAAGACGCATGCTCCACGTGGCCGCATTGGCATTTACACGGTAATTGGTGAAGTTCTGAAAATTGATCCCCGTCTTCTGATAGTATCCCTCAACCCGCGTTCCGGTGGAAGGGAGATAGCCTCCCACTCTTATAGAATAAGCTTTATTGGTACGATCGTCGAACCTGAACCCCTGTTGCTTAATAACCCCCTGCCCCGAACTATGAACGGGGCTGGTGGATTGCGCGGCTTCGGCGGTTATGTTGAAATAACGCCCCACACGCCATTGCCCTTCAATACTCATACCGCTCAGGGGAGCGGCCGCTAAACCACTGTTGGATATAATTTGCTTTTTCCCCGAATAGCCCGTAACGATCAAATGGGTTCCTTCCTTTACGCCGTAACCAATGGCGGCTGCATACACATGCTGGGGCGCCCCGGACGGTTTCCCGTAAAGAAAATCCCTTGACCGGAAATCAATTTTACCCGCCGTTAGTCCCGCATAAACATTGCCCGCGTTGTATTCAAAATTGACGCCGGTGACATTTAAGTTTTTGACGGTGAGGCGGCTCATATCGGGAAGCGTTCTGCCTATGGCAAACGACCGGACGGCATAGATCGTTTTGAGCAAACGGTCTGATCTTTTATCCAGCAATCCTTCCTTTTTCAATTCCTCCCGTATCTGTTGTACCCCCTGAACCGTGTACATGCCGCCGCTGATCGTCTGTTGTATCTGTTGTATTTTTTTTGCGTTTAGCTGATATGCATCCAACAAGGAATCCCGGGCCGTCTCCAGCCCGTTTAAAAGTCGTTGCTGCCGCTCATAATCGCTCACAATATTCCGGGACAATTCAATCAAAGCATTCTTGTCGGCGATATTGTCGGGAAGCCGGTCTGCATAGGCAATGTTTTGCTTCGCCTTCAGGTACCGGTTCAACAGATCAGTGGAACTTAACCGGCTCCTTATATTGCTGATCCTGTCCTTTATCCCATTCAGATCTCTGGTAAGCGCCGCCGGCTGCATTTTTTCGGTGATGCTGTTCAATTGCCTGCGCAACTCATCCTGTTTAAGCTTGCGAAATAAAGGTGCATTGAAAGCCACCCGGAGATCATTGTAATCACGCAGGAAAACAGAGTTGCTTTTTCTGCCATAATAGCTTACCTGGAAAGGCAGACCGGCTACGGATACATCCAACTGAGCATTGATAAGATGCTGCCCTACATCCTGTTCCACGTAAGGCGTATCAATGGCGGAACG
>JACFNM010000262.1 GCA_019454915.1 Chitinophagaceae bacterium | reverse complement strand
AATGTTTCCGTAAGACTCGCCAACACGTGCCTCAATTACTGCGCCATTATAGGTATCCAGCAAGGTCAGCGTTTCTATTCCGTCTGCGAGTGATACAACCTTTGATTTATTCCGGGAGAAATTCAAAATCATATCCCAACGGAAATTCTTTGTAACTACCGGAGCAGCATTTACGAAAATTTCTACACCCCTATTTTTGATTTCACCTGCATTAATGATACGCGTACTATATCCGGTGGCAGCAGAAACCTGTACCGGAAGTATTTGGTTAATCGTTGAGGCATCGTAGTATGTGAAGTCCACTCCTAATCGGTTATTAAAGAAATTCAGTTCAGCTCCAAACTCCCATGACCTGGTCAGCTCATTTTTCAGGTCTGCCAATGGGATTTCGTCAGATATGTATGCATAAGGCTGACCGTTAAAAGTGGAAGAGGAAAGCAGGTAGCCGCCCTTGGTCCTGAATACATCTGCATCAGCACCTGCCTGGGCATAAGATGCCCGCAGTTTACCATAAGACAGCAGAGATGAATTAATCCCTAATGCATCGGTAAATACAAAACTCAGATTGGTTGAAGGATAGAAAAACGAGTAGTTATTTTTGCCAAGTGTGGAAGACCAGTCGTTTCTTCCTGTAATATTCAGAAACAGATAATTTTTATATCCAAGTTGTCCGTCGAAATAGGCAGAATTAATCTGTTTTTGCGTAGGATAACTATATGCCGTTATAAATTTGGCATTGCTGATGTTATAAAGTCCGGGTATATTAAAACCAGAACCACTGGTACCGAGTGAGTTCGTCCTGCGATTTAAATGATTAGCACCCACCGCAAAAGAACCACTAAAGTTTTTGGACAGATTACCTGTTGCAGTCAATAACACATCACTATTCTCTTCCTTAATGCTATATTCATTATTAGATACACTACCGTCAATAATTCCCGGCGTACCTACCCCCACTCTCGAAAACCTTGTGTCATTATAAAAATCGGTCCCGCTCCTTGCCTGTAACGTAAGCCAATCGGTAAATTTATACCGTGCCAGTACATATCCTATAATCCGGTCTCTTCTTCCGTCTGCCAGTAGTTCATTGACGAGCCAGTATGGGTTCCTCGGCTGCCCTGACTTATAATTGATACTGGATCCGTCCGCCCTTTTATAATTTTTTAACCAGTCCAAATCCAGAAAAAGCGGCATCCTGCTTAAAGCAACAACGGGAGAGGTACTGAGTCCACCGGTCTCAGGCGGATTTACGGTGTGCTGTCGTACATAATTCACTTTAGCTTCTGCTGATAACCTCGGGGATACATTGAAGCTACCAAGCAAATTAACGGTCTGCCGATTCATACTGTTATTGGGTATGATACCGGTATTACGCATGTCGGAGAGCGAAAGCCTGAAGGTCGCATTCTCTGAGCCACCGGAGACACCCGCTGTATTTGTAACGGTAGAACCCGTGCGGAAAAAGTTTTTGAAATTATCATCACTCTTGGCCGTATAAGGAATCAATCCAAGTTCCGGCCAGGCTCCAATAGAAATCATCCTGCCATCATATTTTCCTCCCCAGTTATCCTGTAACCAGTCGGGCCATTGCGACACAGATTGCCCGTCAATAACTACATTATCAAAAGAGGAATAGTCGTCATCATATCCACCACCATAAATGTTTTGGCGGGTTGGTATTACGTTCAAATTATCAAAAGTCACATTGGAATTGATATCAACATTCAATTTCCCCGCTTTACCTTTCTTCGTTGTAATTAATATAACGCCTTTCGCCCCACGGGAGCCATATAATGCTGCTGCGGCAGGTCCCTTCAATACAGTAACGTTATCAATATCATCCGGATTAATATTACCGATACCATCACCAAAATCCCGTTGTCCGGCAAATATCGAAGGTCTGCCTAAAGATTCATTATCAATAGGGACTCCGTCAACTACGTGTAAGGGCTGGTTTGTACCCGTAAGTGAGCTACTCCCTCTGATCACCACATAAGATGCCCCGGATGGGCCTCCACCTGAGGGATTCACATGTACACCTGCTACTTTCCCTTTTAATGAATTAGCTACATTCACCTCGCGTGCTTCAGCCAGATTACTACCTTCTACTGTTCGTGTAGAATACGCCAGTGATTTTTTATTTCGTTTAATACCCAATGCTGTAACAACTACTTCTGACAATTCCCTTTCATCCGATTCAAGAGAAATGTTGATGGTTGAACGATTCCCAACCCTTTCCTCCAACTCTTTATGCCCTGAAAAACTGAACACCAAAACTGCGTTAGACCTTACTGACAATGAATACCTCCCATCGGTATTACTCACCGTTCCATTATTCGTTCCTTTCTCCAATACAGATACCCCTTCCATTGGAGCACCGGTAACATCCGTTATCGTGCCAGTTACTGAAATAGTCTGTGCAAACGTCTCTGTACCTGCCAACAGGACAAAAGCGAAGAGCATTAAACATAGCGTCAAAATATTTCGTTTCGTTTACAGGAGATTTTGGTTTCAATAAATAAAGAATTTCAAAAAGTTTAAATAATAAATAGGTTTTCGTTTAAATTAAAAAATTATATTCATTATGGTTTAAAACCAAATAATATTTTATTTATTTATTGCCTTACTTTCAAAATCTTATTAAATAGCTAAATAAGACAAAAAAGTATATAAAAAAGCCTTCCACTAAAGAAGGCCAATCAAAAAAAGTCTTCAAAACTTAATATTCATCAGAAACCGCAAAGTCGTTTTTCCTCTTCATCCATTTTCCTCCGGTGAAATCAGGAAAATCTACGGTTTGATTCCCCAATTCAATAGATGCCTCGCTAAGGGGGGTAATAGCACTCCAGGCCGCAGCGTCATATACATCCATGGGTGTCGGAGCCTTGCGCTTGGCTGCTTCTATAAAGGCAAGCAGCACAAAAAAATCTATCCCGTCATGAACGGTACGTTTAGCTTCCTAACCCCAACGCTTCAAGAGCGGATGCTCATACTTGACGTACCAGGCATTGGCATCATCCCAGTGTTCATGGTCGTATTTGCTTACTCCTTCTATATATATGCCATTATTGAGATTCATCCAGATACCATTGGTGCCCTGCACCCGGAAGCCGAGTGAATAGGGTCTCGGAAGATTGGTGTCATGCTGTAGAAAAATGGTCTCTCCGTTTGCACACTTGATATGAGTAGTGACTATATCCCCCAATTTGAACAATTGTTTTGCATTCGGGTGATCTTTTCCTCCTTTTTTTACGATATAATCATGCAGTCCACGGGACTTGGTAGCGAAAGAACTTAAGGTCTCAAACCGGTTACCCCTGTTGATATCTATCATCATGGCCATCGGACCTACATCGTGGGTAGGATAAAGATCTCCGTTGCGGTGAACAGAGTGATTGGTTCTCCACCTGGCTTCCGAAAAGCCCTTTGCTCCAAACTCTACACCGCTGTTATAGGGCGTAACCCCGTCATTGAATTTTACTCCGCGTAAATCATGTTGGTAGCCTGCCTGCAAGTGTACCAATTCCCCGAACAATCCCTGCCTTACCATATTGAGTATAGCCAATATATCACGACGGTAACAGGCATTTTCCAACATCATTACATGTGCATTCGCGGCTTCAGCAGCACGCACCACTTCCCAATGATCTTCAAGCGTAATACCCAACACCACTTCGGTGGCTATATATTTTAACCCGGCGCTGATGCTGTCCGTGATCATCGGCTTATGCCATTCCCAGGGGGTGGCTATAATGACCGCGTCTATTTTATCCGTACGCAGCATATCCCGGTATGCAGTATCGCTGCCGGTAACGATCTCCGGCATCGCCTTGCCGGATTTCCGGATCAGTTCTTTGCTCATACCAAGCATCCTGTCGTCCACATCGCAAATCACTTTTACCGCCACATCGCTTCGCTCAAGGCACATTTGAAGATGCGACTGCCCACGCAATCCGACACCAATAAACCCAAGTCTTAATTGCGGCGTCCCGGACTGAGCAGGAAGGTTGAACGGCTGTAACAGCCCAAAACCTGCGGAAACAAGCGATACATTTTTTACAAAATCTCTTCTGGAAACTGACATATAATATGATTTTTACTTTCGGTTAATCAATGGATAGATGATGGATTTAAAAAACGGTTGTTGAAAAAAGTAATGTATTGCTGCAACTGGTCCAGGTATGGTTCCAGTCCCAATTTTTCTTCATCATATATAAGATAATTCATCCCCGGTACCCGGTTGGCAAAATGCCGGGTGCGCTCCTGCTCAAAAAAGTATTGCTTATCAGGAGTAGACATTCCTTTGGGTATACGGGTTCTTTCCCATACCGCACATAAGTTGCCGAATACATCCCTGCGTCTGTCAATGCAATTCTTTACCGTTTGCTCCGCTTTCTGCAGATAATGTAAACAGCTATCGTAGCTGATAAACCGCTGATAGTTTGCCCGTCCTATCGAGCGCTCCACATCTGCCAAATCAAGATAAGTAAGTGCGGTATGTCGTGTAAGCTGACAAAGTGTTTTAAAGACTTCTATATCATACACGTTATTCACAGACGATGCTATCAGACGGTCGCAAATGGCAATAGCCGTATTCATCTTCTCCACATAAATTTTAGCTTCTCTGATCCGGTCAGCATACTGTGTATTAAAGAAAGGATCGTATTCTACAGCATCTCCGCGGGGGAGGTCCGGCAGATGAGTCTTACCAATCTCACCCCAATGCCAGACTCTTCTTTCGAAACTCTCCATGTAAAAATAAGCAGCCTCATTCAACAAAAAATACAATGAATCTACGCTTCCTGCGTGACTGCCGTACCGGTTACGGTAAAATAAAGTCAGGAACTCCGGTAATGAAGGTCCCTTCACGTTCCATGAATAAGCCGCTGTGGTAGCAAAACACATCATCCAGGACTGCATAGGTAATCCCGAGTCATCCCAGGAAGTCCTGATTACTCCGTCAAATACACCCCTGCCCAGGTTAGAAGTCAAAAAGTTGTAAGAATTTTCAAGTGCACCCGTCTCTCTGACTTCTTTATTCTTGGTAAAGAAATAAGGTAGGAAAAGCATTTCAATACCAGGATTGGGATCGTAAGCGTATACGGGATACCCAAGTGACTTAGCTTCTTTGGCATATTTTAAATCAGGTGTTTCATAGTCGTATGATTCGGTAAGTATCATCCCCTTTTCAGGAACTACTTTAAAATCTTTTTCGTGCTGATCTCCAAGGTAAACACTCAAGCGACTCTTTGCCCATCCCATCGGCGCTTCCCAGTTCATTACTCCCCGCCCGTAAGGCTTGAGTATGCGGGTAGCCTTCCCCAAAAAATAATGGAACAAACCGCTTCTGCCTATCTCTTTCACCTTTTGGGCGCATTGTGGACAAGCGCCCAGTTCGTAAGTTTCATCGGATCCTATGTGAATAAAGGAAGACCCCGGAGTGGCTTCCATTGCATCCTTCCACAGATCCATCAACAAACTATAGCTACCTTCTTTCAACGGGCAGAATTCAAAATTAGAAGCGGGGATCTCGCGCAGATGAGCAAATTGCGGCCATTTTAAAATAAAACTCACATGACCCAGCCCCTGTACCAATGGCACAATCTGTACATGATACCGGCGGGCATAGCGCGTCAGCTCCTGCATTTCCGCCATCGTAAATGCTCCCGGCGCTCCGATTTCCGGGTGACTGGGATATTCGAATTTATCTTCCCATTCCCAAATCAGCATATTCATTTTGTAGCAGGCGAGCTCACGGATAAAATGCTTTACATATTCTTTGGTATCCTGATGATGCTTGGTATCATAATGAGCAGCACGCTGCTTTGTATCCGGCCAGTCCCGTATTTCCAGCCCGCTTACCGATACTTTAGCCCCAT
>JACFNM010000261.1 GCA_019454915.1 Chitinophagaceae bacterium | reverse complement strand
GAACAACTGTTTGGCTGTTTGAACTCCGTAAAACAATCCGGCGGCGGCGGGGGCGGTTATTTCAAACTCTTTCGCGCTTACCGATATCCGATAGCCTTCGCCGCCCAGGGTCTTCTTGTCTTTACCTGTTCGCCTTAAAATAATAGACACTCCTTCTGAACGGGCGCCAACAACTGCTTCAACGCCCAATTCGCGAAGCATGAATTCCGCCAGGTCCTGTGCAGCAAATTGATCTTCTGCAGCGCTGCCGGCTACTATAGTTACCCGGTCGTTTATAGTAAAAGCGGGCCCTCCTAACGAAAACTCTTTCGGTTGGGGAAGTATCGCCAGGTCAGCCGGCTGGGCTGCCCCCAACTGTGCAGATAATGCCAGGGCAACGATGAATAATATCTTCTTTCTAAAAAATAGCGGCTGCGCAGTCTTCATTCCTGTTAATTTTCGAAAAATAAAGGTATGTAAGATTTGTTTCCTTTCAAAATACTAAATAATTCAATAATTTAGTTTCATTATCTTTCTTTTAAAGAAAATACAAAACGATTGAATGTAAAAACCGGACGAACCTTTGCTTAGAATATTCCCCGATGGTTCACGAAAGAGGCAGCTTTGCTCTCTACGGGGCATCTCAGTTCGTTTTCCAAAGCCAGGTCTTACCCCCCCCCCGGACGTCCGGTCTTGCGTAAACCCTTTTTATTTTAGCATCTATTTCAGCGCTTCTCCCGGGTTTTGCCCGTTTCTTCACATTCGCAGGATATGGGCTGTGTTGAGATCAGGATATTATCGAAATACCTTTCCTGGTCTTTGGGAGCACCTGCATTCCAGTAATTTTCAAAAAAAACAGCGTTGATCATGTAGCTTCCGGGGTTACGGTTCCAGTCCTTATGCCAGTCCAGATCATAGCTGCCGGCCTGCAATTCGTTATCAATCCAAAATTCAAAGATACCGTTCGACTTACCGGGTGTATTTAATTTAACATGCGCTACCACACAAAACCACTTCCCGATATTTTTTTCGTTAAAAATAGCAAGCGACCCTCTTTTATTTCCAAGCCAGATAAGGTTATCAAAATCGTTATATTTTTTTGTGACCAGCTCTCCTTTTGCATTGATCCCACTGGCGGGATCCAGCACCAGATATTTATTAGCCGGTGATTTTCCTCCCGACCAGATGTGAGCGATCATAGATTGCTGCCAGTTGGTTCCGGCAATGGCGGTTGCCCTGGATAATTTATCTCCGCCGCCACCCTGCCAACCCGACTGCAGCCGTATATCCATCCGCCAGTAAATTTCATTAAAATCCTTTTCCGGCATTTCAGCAAAAAACATATTCCGATCAGGGGATCTACCGATTGCCTTATGTAACTTACCTGCATCCACTTCTCCTTTTTGCCACTTAACGCGCATACCTGCAGACCCGTTTCTCCCAACGCCCTTCATTCTTATAAAATCTCCCTGGTCATCATCATATTCAAAATACCTGTTGCGCAGCGGTTCTTCACTTTCAAAATCATCGCAGAATATGGTGCCGGGTGGAGGGTTGGCACAGGAAAAACAATCCGGTCCCTTTGACACAGCACTGAGAACAAATAACAGCCACGGAGCTACAAAGAAGAACATACGATTCGAAAGGTTTGAAGTATCTATCCATAATTAGTGTAAGGTAATGCCGCATTCCATCCCGGCTACACCGGCAAGATTCACCGGGCGGAAAAGTATTTTTTCGGGTTGCCCGGCAAAGGTCAACACAACGGAATCGCCAATGTTCTGCCAGACACTGTCTCCCTCATTTTTCATTTGAAAGGTTTTAAGATTCGGCATCTGCGTTTTTAATTTGATAACTGCTTTATCCCCGTTACTTGCCGCATCTATTATCACCTCATCCGGACGCCATTCTATAGCCTTCCTGTCGGGAATAAACGTAAACCGGTGTGCAGCATAAGCCCAGTGAGGCTTACCATCCCGTATCCAGGTGTTGTTGTCGGAATAGTCATCCTTATACATCACCAGGTCAGAAAGCGCATTACTGTTATCGGGCCAGTGAACGAAGCGGTCGTTGGATCCTTCCCAGGCTATCCAGGTAAACGTTTGCATATACTCTTCTTTGCTTACCTGTCTCCATTTTCCTGTTTTATCTTTCAAACTATCGGATTCTATTACTTCACGATTGCTGCCTTTCACCATCAGTACGTCTTTCCCTTTGTTCTTAAGATACTCGTCTCTTACTTCCAATGCGGATAAAGGAATACCATCCTTTTCAAAATGATGATCATACTTAGCGTCACTTAAAAACCATTTGTGGAAAGTATTACTCCATACTTCATTAGCTCCATGGTGCCCGTCCCTCACGTTTTTTACACCAGGACCAGCGCCAAAGCATCGTGTAAGGTATCCATATGCATTCATCACGGCATTCTGAACGATCATATAATGTCCGCAGTGGAAGCCCTGCCCTTTTAATGCGGCGTCTAATATCCTGTCAGCATACCCCTCACCGGGATAATCCGGCTCAAAATCACTGATCTTAATGATGCCTGATATCCAGCTACGCAAAAGCAAAATGCGCTTAAATTCATCCTGTTCACCATGAAACACGGTATCCGGTCTATACTTCGTGCGGAATGAGTCAAACTTTGGCGAACTGAGATCTTCAAAAGACGTAAAAGGTATTTTAACCGTATCTTCCGGACAGTCAACCTGAACTCCGGTAATGGATGATCTGTTGTTACAGGCGGTCAGGAGCATTGCACTACAAAAAAGACACAATAAATATTTCATAATTAAAGTTATTTAAAATTATCGGTCGCTTTAAAGGAGTTCAATATCGTGTTGCCGGGTATGATAAAAAGCCAAATACTGATTAACGATTCCATATTCATACTTATTAATTGGCTTTTTGACCTACTTTGTGACCGGCTATACCGAAGTACAACATATAGGCATACGCAGGAATCATAGCGAAGAGGAATGCATACTGGAAATGTACACCGAGATGGTCTTTAATATAACCATATACCAGTGGCCAGATGGCGCCGCCCGCTATCCCCATTATCATGATCGCCGATCCGGTTTTGGTAAATCTGCCTAATCCTTTTATACCGAGAGGGAAGATAGCTGCCCACAACAGTGAATTGGAAATACCCAGCAACGCCACAAAAATAAATGACGCAGTTCCCATAGTAAATACCGAAATTATGGTAAACACCATACCTGTTATCGTGCATATCCGCAACGCCGCCTGCTGTGATACATATTTAGGGATAGCAATCATACCCGTCAAATAGCCCAATAACATACCAGACAACGTGAACGCCGTGGCATAGGTGAGAAAGAAACTATCCACACTAAGCTCTCTGCCATATACACCAATAATATCTCCGGCCATCACTTCCGCTGCAACACAAAAAAATATGGCGAGTGAACCCAAAAACAGGTGAGGAAATTGAAATATGCTAGTCTTTGCAGCGACTGTTTTTTCCTGATCTTCATTCTCCGGTTCGGTTTTATCCATATCTACTTAAGGTAGCCTGACGAATTTCAGGAAAATGGCGAAAGCAACAAACAGAACAGCCAACGAAATATAGGGAGCATGTACTCTTTGGAGCAACTCAGCCAGGATGCTCTCTTTTGTGGCAGCATCCACTGCTGCATTCAGCCGCTCGGTCACCTGCGCTGCATCCTTCAGGAACAGCGTGCCTAATAAGACAGGTGCTATAATGCCGGCAGATTTGTTGAAGAAACCAACAATGGACATTCGTTGCGCAGCACTCTCTATCGGGCCGATTATACTTATATATGGATTAATAGCTGTCTGCAATAATGCCATTCCCGTTCCCTGAACAAATATTGCAGTAAGGAAAAGTGCATAATTTCTATGATCCGCAGCCGGTATAAAGATCAATGCTCCAAGCCCCAGGATAACAAGGCTAACGACCAGCCCGTTATGAAAACCTATTTTTTTTAAGATCCAGGAACTGGGCAATGCGAGAAAAAAATAAGCAATATAAGAGGAAAAAGTAACGAAAAATGCCTGTAAGTCTGTTTCAAGATCAAGCGACAGCTTAAGGAACGGAATCAGGGTACCGTTGGCCCAGGTGATAAAGCCCAGGATAAAATACAGTCCACAGCAAATAGCGATAGCCCGGAAGTCTGTTTTGCGGGGATTGAGAGAAACGTTCATTTGTGATTGTTTTATGAATGGTTCAGATTATTAAATGCTGTCTTCAAATAATTGAAGACAATATACCAGGTGTTCAATATCTTTTTTAGTATGACTGCTATTTATGATGACCCTCGTAACGATCGTTCCTTCCGGCCGCGGATAGGCAAAGCCGGAGATCAGTATTCCCTGCTCTCTCAGAAAATCCGACAGCGTGTGTTTGTCCGTGTAAAAAACAGGATAATCAACGAGTGAGACAAACAGTTCCCGGTTCGGAAGCAAGCGGTTAAACAACCCGATATTTTCACTCAACTGCTTTCTGGCATCACGATACACCTGACCGGCTTTTGTGAAAGCATACAGATAGCCCGGCGCTATAGGAGATGATGTTCCAAAAAATGAGTTTACACGCAATTGCCCGATCGTGTCGGAAGCGCTCAAAACAACGCCACCCGGAATACCCATCGCTTTCGCCAGAGACGCCACCACAATAAGATGGACGTTTTTCCGGCGCCGGATATGGCTGTAAATACCCTCCCCGTGCTCCCCCGTTACACCTATACCATGCGAATCATCTATTAGTAATGCTATTTCTTTATCTGCAGGCAGAGACCACACCCAGTCGAAGTTGTAGGGTTTGCAGAACAAAGGATCAATAGCGTTACATACGATCGTGATTTTATCCGCCGGCAGCGTGGCAATTACTCCGGCTATATTTTCCGTCCACAGTTGAAAATCACCTTCATAAAAATCAGCATGGCTCCGGCATACTGCCGGATGGGCGTTGGGCGCAAACACAAAGTAATTGTCTTCCTGAAGCAGCTTACTCACTACCAGTTGCCCGGCCATAAATCCTGATGAAACGGTTAACGCGGCAGGAGCGCCGGCAAACAGGGCAAGCGCCGCTTCTGCTTCTTCATACACCTTCAACCTGAAATTGGAATTACGGGAACTGCCGTAATTGTTGCCATACCGCTTCATTCCTTCACTGACCCATTCGGGTATTGTAATTCATTCCGAGGTAAGAAGTACCGCTGAAAAAAAGATATGCTTTTTCCTCACAGATGATATGATTACTATTGAAGCGATCAGCAATAATCATGGGAACTAAGACTTTTTAAACTTTTGTCGTTTGACATGGCATCCTGTTGTTTATTCAAAATAGAAAAAACCGAAATGATCGTACTCGTGAAAATTACCGCTGTTTTTAAACAGCGCCCATAGCGTCTCCTCCTGTTCATGATCGTAATCAATCCTGTACAGGTTACCTTTCCATGTTGATCCGGGCACAGGAGGCTTTTCCAATACCGGCTTCATTAATGTGTAAGGAATAAAAAACGCTGCTGTCCAGCTCTTTACTGAAGCGCCCGGTGATGGCTCCCCACCCTCCACCGTTACCGCGTGCCTTGTCTTCCTGTCATCGGGGTATGGAAACGGGATCCACCGGTTGAGGTTTCCGCCTGTATTAAAAATTGCCAATGGCAACTCATGATTCAACGGTGATATTTCATATTCAAAGTAATTGGTTCGCGAGGCGTCCGGCTGCAGGAAAACCTCTACCACATCTTCTTCCCATAGCGACATCAGATCCTGCTGCATGGTTGCCGTCAGCTTCTCGTCCTCACACCTGAACAAACCATAAATGCCCGTTTCGGAATACAGCAGTTTTGCTTTTGTTGCATACTTTTTCCCATTCCCCATCAAAAAAGGGATATCCGTCCATTCGGTTC
>JACFNM010000260.1 GCA_019454915.1 Chitinophagaceae bacterium | reverse complement strand
TTTTCCACTGGTATTTATATACGGAAATAAATTCCTTCATTGTCTCCGGCGTAAACGTAGCAATAATTTCGGGCGCTCTTTTTAGCCAGACAGCAGAGATGTTATACACCGTATCCGGCACATTCAGGTTTTTCACTTCCACTGTAATACTATTGCCCGGCTTTTCCCAAAATTGCCCCAAATAAGCCATTTGGGTTTGCATTGTGCCATCCACATTATACCGGTAATACATATAAGCCGGTGAAAAAAATTTAATTCTGCTCCAGGGTACGATCTCTTCGGTTTTGTTTTTCATCACCCTGAACCGGTACAGGTCTTTATTGGAAGCGTCTATGCCATAAGCCGTAACGATAACGGGAACAGAATCAAACAGCGGCACGGCGCTGGTATACCGGTATGTTCCTGTGATCTGCGCATAGCTTTTGTTGATCCTGAAAGCGTTCAATTCAGCCGGTTCATCCTGTTTATTGAAGACGGTATTGATATATAGATTCTTTGAATGAAAAACTGACAATATCACATCATTATATCGCTTACCCTTTGGAGGTTTTATTGTGGGAGCCCCTATTTCAAAAAAGTCGTATAAAAGCCCGACTTTCTTGTCCAGCTTTCCTTTAAAAAAAGGATGTACCGTATCAATAGCCGGTTGGGCGAAGAGATCCCCGCCTATAAAAGAAACAATCAGTATATAGCCTATTCTTTTTATCATAGATGCGTAAATCCGGCTTTCGGCTTAATTTTTTTTGAGCAGATCCGATAATGCTTTGTAAACAGCGCCAGGCCTATCGGCATGGCTGTTTACAATATTACCGGCTTTATCTATAATTACATAATGCGGGATACCGCTTATATTAAAAGCTTCCTCCGCTTCCTTTATCAGGGCATCGTTCAATAAATAATGCTCGCCGGCTATATCTAACTCCTGCCGTGCTTTTAACCATGCTTTTTCCGTATCCCTGTACCCCAGGTAAACAAACACTACATCGTCGTTATGCAGCCTTTTTTTTAATTCCGCGGCAGCAGGCATTTCTACCCGGCAGGGCATACACCAGCTTGCCCAAAAATCAACATAAATAACTTTACCGCTGTATTTATTAAAAATTTCATTGAGTGATGCGTACCGGCTGATGTGCTCTTTCTTTTGCTGCAGTGATTCCTGGTAGGCATTCCTTTCTTCCACAACACAATTTTTGAGCACCTGGTCTTTAACCATTTCATCATATTGATTAAAAATGGGCGTATAGATGCTGTCGTCGGCTTTTGCAAACGAAGCTACAACTCTTGTCAGAAAAACATCACGGGTCTTACCCTGCAGCAGATCACGGGTTGCGAAACGGAAATAGGATTGAGGCGTAAATTCAATCCGGGAATCTGCAAATTTTTTCCCCATATACGCTTCAACGAGGTCGTTGTACTCAAGGGTGTTTAGGGCTGCATAATCATTGCTAATCCCTTCTGCTATTAATTTTGATAATACAGCATCGCTCAACGATTCTTTATGATCAATATTTTCAACGTAGGTCCTTTCGTAAGGTTCATACCTGTATTTAGATCGGATCCATTGATAGTACACTTCACTCATAGCATAGGTTTGCTTATAATGGTCAAGCTCCGCGATGTCCATAGCGGTTATTCGCTTTCTTGATGATAAAACGGTGTCTATGCTCCCACTTCTAATACCCTTCCAATACGCCTTATCCCGCTTATCCCTGCTGTACGCATAAGCCAGGTAGTTAAAATCAGCGGCATTGCTACCGATGGCTGTTAACGGGTTTCTACGGGAAAAGTCGGCAACCACTTCGATATCTTTTCCTTTGATCAGGTCAAAGAACTGGTATCCCTTTTCGGTTTTGATCAGCCATCTGTCAATATCCTGTTCCGGCAATGTAATCACAAACCGGTTATTCTTATCAATAGGCGCTTTATATCTTCTGTCCCGCCACCTTCGGGTAATATTGGTAAAGCCGCCGGTTTCTACAAATACAATTACGCTGTCTTTTGCATGTTTCACCGTTCCTTTTATCGTAACCTGTGCGGGCAATATATGGCAGATAAGCAATGCGGCTATGAGCAGTGATCCTTTCATGTTATTTTTTAAGATCAAAGAAAAAGTACAGCAGGTGTAAAGTAAAGGGATAGTTTGAATTTGACTGTTATGCGTTTGAATAATATCAGAAAGCCTGCTTCCGGTTCCTTTTCAAATCGGAATTTTTTATGTTCGATTTTTTTATCAGATTATTGTAATTGCACCCTTTTATATTAAAAATAATGTAGTATTACTGATACTACCATCCCTTTCAATCGCCTTATTCGCCCAAAAGAATGGCTCCTTCTTGCCGGCATCACTTAGATAGCTGAGCGAACGAATGATAACATCTTTATATGGTTCGTCCAGCGATAGTCTTATCAGAGTAAGGAAATATATTTCACCGATGCGGATATGTGACTTTCCGCGTTTCTCAAACCGCGTTTTCATACCCTGCCGATATCGTCTGTGTGGCGGGTACATACCATGCAGGGCGAGTGGAGCAACGAAATCGGGCTCATTATCCGCTATATCAATCAACATTATTCTCCGTCAACGCTTGCGATTGATGCCGGCAGGGAATTGATTTTTTTGATATGTCGCGTCATATTCAGGGAATCATCCCCTGGGGTGATATCTCCCTGCTGACAGCTTTGAGTGGTATAGAAAATGTAACGTTTCAGAATCCGGTATCGCTTTCGGGGAGAAAAACCTCCGTTGCAGAGTGGGAATCGTTCAGGAGTAATGTGATGAAAGAAATGAAAGCAGCGGGTATAACCAGGGAAGTCAAAATAGGGAGAGAATGAGGGATGAACGTCAATGTTTACACTTGAGTGCGAAAACAATAAATAGGCGAAAGCATACTGATTCTACCACTATACCCATGTTCTAAGCAGCTATCACATTACGCTTATCCATAAACATGATTACGTGGGTTAAACCTTCTTGTCGTCTTACATGGATTGTTTCATGAGGTCGTAAATAACTTTTTTGTCTCCTTCAGCGAGGATAGAATCCCCTTCCACCTGCATAAAGTGGCGTTTGAATTGCATGATAGTCGCCGAAGTATCCTGAACAGAATATCCGATGATTCTGAGCGCGCGGATGGCGTCGAAGTCTTCCGGTAATCGGATGGCTGATGTATTGCCATACCACATTCCGAAACCCAGTGATGCCAGGTCTTCCCAGGGAAAAGAAAAATTGGGGTCGTTTTTGCGCTTAGGCGCTATGTCACCATGTCCGATAAAATTATTTTGAGGAATGTTGTATCGGGTTTTCAGCGTGTCTAATAGTACCAGCAGGCTGTTAATCTGTTCTTCGGCGAAAGGTTCAAAACCATCGTTATCGAGTCCTATGCCGATGCTGCATGAATTGATATCGCGATTGTTTCCCCAGGAACCTGTCCCCGCATGCCATGCCCTCAGATAATCGTTGAGCATGTGGTGCACGGTACCGTCTTTACAGATTACATAATGCGCACTCACCTGTGTGCGTGGCATGGTAAAGGTTTTCAGTGTCTGTTCGCAACTGTCCTGTGCCGTATGATGGATGATGACAAAATCGGGTTTGCGTAAACCAAAGTTGGTAGTTCCCACCCATGTCTTTTTATTTCCGTCAAGCGGCTGCCTCATGATTTCCTTAGTCAATTGTTTTACCTGCTTCTTGTACACCTTGTTTGTGGCAGCATACTTATTAGCCTGGCACGAGAAGAGCATCAGACAGAAAAAGAATATCAGAATGCGGTTCATAAGTTTAGGTATTGATTGGCAAATATCTGTAAGAAATTTAATTTGGGGGAGAAAAGAATCGGGGCTGTACTGGAAATTCTGGTAGTTGTTTGACGCAGAGATTAAGGGGTTAAACTGAGGATTTTACTAAAAGCTGTAAAGTCTCCTAAATCGCCTCGGTCTGGTCAAACAGTAGGGTGACTTAAAAGCAAATAATACCACAATTTCTTTTATTAAATTATGTCATGGAACAGGAGAAAGTGTATTCATTATGCGAAGCGATTGCCGACATTGCATATATCGCAGCCGAAGAAAACTACCGGACGGACGATAGCCGCGAAATGATTAGCCAGTTTATTCAGTGGGCAGAAGAATTTGAATATCTGCATAAGCATATTGAATGGGGTATTAATTCTCCTTTGGATTACATAGAGTCAATTTATTATTTTACCTTGTTTAAAATAAACCGATGGCGTAATGTGTGAGTGCCAGGCTGTCTTCTGTAAAATGGAAGAAGACCATATAACTGACTGACCAGGTCATGCACAACTTATCATTCGGAGGAGGATTTTACACAGGGAAGGCCTACACAAATGGAATATTATGGCCATTTCAAATAGTTGAAGAAATAGGTAGATTGGTATGGGTCGATTATTACAGATGGGGATGAATTACTGGATTCAGTAAGTGAAGCAACGCTTCATTTGCCGCCACTTTTGAATGATTGATAAAGTATTATTACTTCTGTAGAATTTCGCATTGTCTGTATAAAAAATCATTTTATTTTCTGAACACTTCATCCATATGAAACTGCAGAAACTCTTTGGCAGGGAGGTATTTCTTAGGCAAGGTTATTTGCGTACCTGTCAGGCCGCCAAAATGTTCCGAATAAAATGCGTGTTCTCTTTTTCCCTTTAGTTCGGTGGAGAGGAGAATTTGATATTTTTCGTTAATACTGATAAACCCTTTATCGTAAGCTCTATCGTATAGCGGTGATAGGCAGATACCGTTTTCAGGATTCAATCTTTCGTGCTCGTTTTTTGACCAGGGAACGATATGACTGGCTAATAAGAGGTCGGGAATATTTATACCCGTAATCGCGCATTTGCCATCATAATTGGCAATGACTATCTGGCGGAAAACATGTTGGTTCACCCTGGTTTTTACTTCGCGTAATTTATATTCTCCTTTCAGATGCTCTGTTCCGCGAAGCGTTTCCATAAACTTACGTTCAAGTGTACTTTTCTCTTTTTCGGCTAATATTTTTTCGCTTTCAAATATCAACTGCTCCTTATTGCTGATAAACTCATTCCATATTGGCTCTACCTGCTTTTGACCTCCTTGTAGTCCCCGGATGCCCCTTTGCTGATGATATGGGTCAACACTGGCAAAGTTTGTCAATCGCATTGCAATAGAACCCGGTGTCCTACTAAGTAGGTTAGCCAGATGAATAACATCAGCGTTACGAGAATGCATTTTACCAAAAGGAAGTTTGAGGTAAAGATTCAAAGCAAGAATCAGTTCATCTCTCGACCAAGGACTCCTTTGCATGATTTATGAGTTTATCCGGGACACAATTAGATAAATGGAACGATTATCCAAATCTAAAAAATAAAAGGTGACTTATAAGCCAATGTAGCCTTTCATTCTCATTTTATTTTTGTGTTTCAGAACATACCGTTTATACCATAAAGGAGTTGCAATTTTATAGTTATGTATATACCGACAGCAAAAGGTTATTTTTCAGGATGCGGAGGAATGGCAATTGGGTTAATGGAAGCAGGCATTCGAATGATTCAATCACTTGATTTGGATATTGAAGCAACAGAATGTATGAGACGAAACCCCAAATACTTTTCGCACTCTATATTAACAGTTGATATAAAAGACAAAACTGTTTTGGACCAACCCGGTTCAGATGTTATTGTTGGAACCTATCCATGCACTAAATATTCTCCAATAGCGGATATACATGGCACCCGTACCGGTGATGATTTGTTCTTATATTTTTTTAGGCATATAGCTATTGAACAGCCGGAGACGTATATTGTTGAAAATGTGCCCGGTATGAAAAAGTTCAAGGTAGTGAAGGAATCAATAACCAAGCTGCCTAATTATTATGTCAACGTT
>JACFNM010000259.1 GCA_019454915.1 Chitinophagaceae bacterium | reverse complement strand
GGTGGTATGGGATAGAGCTACGGGAACGCCGGTGTTTTATGCGATTGTGTGGCAGGAAAGGAGATCGGCTTCTTTTTGTGAAGCTTTAAGAGCAAAAGGCTCCGATAAACTCATCAAAGAAAAAACCGGGCTGATACTGGACGCTTATTTTTCCGCTACCAAAGTAAAATGGATCCTCGATAACGTGGAAGGAGCGAGGGAAAAAGCGAACAGGGGAGAGCTATGTTTCGGTACGGTTGATTCCTGGCTGATCTGGAATCTTACCAGGGGGAAGGTTCATGCTACCGACGTCACCAATGCTTCGCGTACTATGTTATTGAATATCCATACACAACAGTGGGATGGCGAGTTGGAGAAAATTTTTGACGTGCCCGGTAATATGCTGCCGGGGGTAAGGAGCAGCAGCGAGGTATATGGAGAAACGCAGAATATCATTACGGCGCACCAGATTCCTATTGCCGGGATTGCGGGCGACCAGCAGTCCGCCCTGTTTGGACAGATGTGTGCACAGCCCGGCATGGTTAAAAACACCTATGGCACGGGTTGCTTTATGCTGATGAATACCGGTGAGAAAGCCGTGCCTTCTCAAAACAATCTACTCACTACCATTGCCTGGAAGGTGAATGGTATAACGCAATATGCTTTGGAAGGAAGTGTGTTCATCGCGGGAGCAGTGGTGCAATGGCTGAGGGATGGTCTCGGGATCATAAGGTCATCGGGAGAAGTGGAAGCGCTTGCTGACAAAGTATCGGGTAATGAAGGCGTTTACCTGGTGCCGGCCTTTGCCGGACTGGGCGCTCCTCACTGGGACCAGTATGCCAGGGGAACGATTGTGGGAGTGACGAGGGGCACCAACGCCGCTCATATCGCCAGGGCGGCGCTGGAGAGTATTGCCTATCAAACAATGGATGTATTGAAAGCGATGGAAGCGGATTCGGGTATTGCCATTAAGGAATTGAGAGTTGACGGAGGCGCCACCGCCAATAACCTGCTCATGCAGTTTCAAAGCGATATGCTGAATACGAAAGTGATTCGGCCGAAGATTATTGAAACAACGGCATTGGGAGCAGCCTATCTCGCCGGATTGGCAGTAGGATATTGGAAAGATATGGAGGAGGTACAAAAGCAATGGCAGGCGGAACGTATTTTTGAACCGGCTATGCAGGAAGCAGAACGGATTGAGCTGGCGAAAGGCTGGCAAAGGGCCGTCAAAGCCGTAATCAGTTGGTCGTCGGGGGCAGATTGAATAGTTGGTGATATCGTCAGACAGGTTATACAATGGCTAAGTCAGTTTCTTTTTGTTCGATTTCAAATTAAATGATGGTGTTCAAAGATGCGCAGAAGTGAATTTATTAGCAGGCTGGAAGAAGATACGGAATGGGATATTGTAATTGTTGGAGGGGGCGCCACCGGTTTGGGCGCCGCGGTGGATGCCTCATCAAGAGGATATAAAACCCTGTTGTTGGAACGGTATGATTTTGCAAAAGGCACTTCAAGCCGGTCAACCAAATTAGTTCATGGCGGGGTTCGCTACCTCGAGCAGGGGAATATCAAACTTGTGATGGAGGCGCTTCATGAGCGGGGGCTGCTTTTAAAAAATGCACCGCATCTCACGCGAACCCAGCCTTTTATAATCCCGGTCTATTCGTGGTGGAAGAAATGGTATTATGGCATAGGACTCAAAATATATGATTTGATGTCCCGCCGGTTAAGCCTGGGTAAAACGGCTATCATTTCTGCAAAAGCGGTTGAAAAATTTACACCTGCGGTCTCCCTTAAGGGGCTAAGCGGCGGCGTGTTGTATTATGACGGGCAATTTGATGATGCGCGATTAGCGTTTACCCTGGCGCAAACCGCTGCGGATAAGGGAGGCGTTGTGTTGAATTATATGAAAGTGACCGGGTTGAAGAAGGTAGATCAAAAGTGCCGGGGTGTATTTGCGGAGGATAGCTTAACCGGTCAAACCTATACTATCAGGAGTAAAGCGGTTATCAATGCAACGGGCGTTTTTACGGATGATATTCTGAAGATGGATGATCATCTGCAGCATCATATTGTGTCGCCGTCTCAGGGTGTGCATCTGGTGGTGGATCGGCAATTTTTCCCTGGTGAATACGCGATGATGATACCGAAGACAGATGATGGCAGGGTGTTGTTTGCTGTGCCCTGGCATCAGGAAGTGATTATAGGGACCACGGACACGCCTGTGTCGAAAATCTCTTTTGAACCGCGGCCTTTAGAAGAAGAGATGGAATTTATCTTCAGAAATATCAATCAGTATTTAAGTTCGGGCATTTCAAAGCAGGATGTGAAGGCGGTGTTTACCGGTTTACGCCCGCTTGTTAAAATCCCCGGCAAAAAAAATACGGCGGTAATGCCGCGCGACCATACGGTGATCGTATCTCCGAGTAATCTGGTCACCATCACCGGCGGTAAATGGACCACTTACCGGAAGATGGCAAAAGTGGCGGTGGACAATGCGTTGTTTGTCGGAAAGCTGGAAAAGCGCCCCTGTGAGACGGATTCCCTGCGCCTGCACGGATGGCAGGTAGCTCTGAACGAGGAAGAGCCATTCGGGTATTATGGCGCTGATGGGGAAGCCGTCAGGAAGTTGGTTGAAGAAAATGAAAGATGGGGTGAAAAATTGCATGCGGCGTTACCTTATATCAAAGCCCAGGTGATATGGGCCGTCCGGAATGAAATGGCCATAACCGTAGAGGATGTGCTGGCAAGGAGAATCCGGATGCTATTTCTGAATGCGCAGGCGGCGTTAGATTGTGCTGCTGAGGTGGCGGCCATGATGGCAAAGGAGTTGGGTAGAGAAGATAGCTGGCAGGAAGAACAGGTGAAGGATTTTACGGAGTTGGCAAAAGGATATTTACCGGGTGGAGTGTAAATGCAGTCCGGGGAGACGCGCCTGTATGCCGGCCCGGTGGCGAACGAGTAGGGTATGTAATAGATGAATTTAAGATTTACAGTCTCTTGCTCCTGATGAATGATTTGAAAATAAATTTCCTTAAAATTTGTCAGGCTATATTTATTTTTTAGAGTACTTTACTCCATATTTTCAAAGTCAAATCAACTAAACATGTCTCCTTTTATCGCGGAAATCACAGGTACGGCTTTATTGATTATTTTAGGCGGTGGCGTAGTGGCGAATGTAGTGTTAGACAAAACAAAGGGGAATAAGGGTGGATTGATTTCAATAACCTTCGGGTGGGCTATCGGGGTATTTGTGGGTGTGTATGCTACAGCCGCTGCCAGTGGCGGACATCTGAATCCGGCGGTAACGATCGGTTTTGCGATAGAAGGGAGTTTCCCCTGGTCACAGGTGCCGGCTTATATTCTGGCTCAGTTCATAGGCGCCATGTTGGGTGCATTTATTGTCTGGCTGTCTTATCGTCAGCATTTTGATGAGACGCAGGACGCGGATTCCAAATTGGCGGTATTCTGTACTGCCCCTGCCATTCGTAACGGATTTTATAATACCATAACAGAGTTGGTAGGAACCTTTGTACTGGTGTTGGGCGCTATGTTATTATCCAAACCGGACATGAAGCTGGGGGCATTGGATGCCCTGCCGATTGCCCTGGTTGTACTGGGTATCGGTTTAAGCCTCGGCGGTCCAACGGGGTATGCTATCAACCCCGCCAGGGATTTGGGTCCCCGCATCATGCATGCTTTATTGCCCATTAAGAATAAACGCGACAGCGACTGGAGTTATTCTTGGGTGCCGGTGGTTGGACCTGTATTAGGGGCGGCATTAGCCGGTCTGGTATTTAAATTTCTGCTCAATTAGATACCTGATAGGTATCTGGAAATTCGCCGAACGGCATCTATTTACCCGCTCTCGCGGGAGTTATTTGCGCATTAGTGCTTTTTGCGCGGAATTTGATTTCTTTTCATCGGCTGTTTTCGTCCAAAAATCGAAGGAGGGCGGTCAGTTATCGAATAAACTTTCAACAGCGGGTTGGGTTTATCATCTTTGTATTGTCAACAGCGCTACTAACCGATGAAAACCCGAAACCTCCAAATCCATTGAAAACGACCAAATCCTAAAAAACGCCGTTTAGAAAATCCGATAACTTGAAAACACTGAAATCCACTGTCTTTGAAAAGCTAAAACCCTAACCATTACACTATAACAATCCGGATTCCTGAAAAGCCTCTAAGATTGAATCACCCTCAGAAAAAAAGGATTTACATCAGCCAAGCTTTAACAACCTCTGAAAAGATTTCAAAATATTCAGCCGTACTGCCCAGTGCGGCTTTTTTCTTTTTTATAAAATAGTATTGCTTCTAATTGGACATTAATACCGTAGGCCTTACCTTTGCGGCAAATTTAGAGCAACATACTTTAAAATTATCTAATATATGCCTATTCAGGGTAAAATCAAACAAATCATCGGTGCGGTGGTGGACGTTCAGTTTACGGATCAGTTACCTGAAATTTACCATGCGCTTGAGTTGAAGCGGGATAATGGTGAAACGCTGGTATTGGAGGTGCAACAGCATCTCGGAGAAGACAGCGTGCGTACCATTGCGATGGATGGTACCGAAGGATTGGTTCGCGGAATGGAAGTGGTGGACACGGGAAAGCCGATAGCTATGCCTACCGGTGAGGATATCAAAGGACGCCTGTTTAATGTGACCGGAGATGCCATTGACGGACTTCCGCAGATAGATAAAACGAACGGACGTCCCATTCACTCCAAACCGCCTGCCTTTGAAAACCTGAGTGTGGCTACCGAGGTATTGTTTACCGGTATTAAAGTGATTGACCTGATTGAGCCTTATGCAAAAGGAGGTAAGATTGGTTTGTTTGGTGGCGCCGGTGTGGGTAAAACGGTGTTGATTCAGGAGTTGATTAATAATATTGCTAAGGGATATGGTGGTATTTCCGTGTTTGCCGGGGTGGGTGAACGTACCAGTGAGGGAAATGACCTGCTGCGGGAAATGATTGAAGCGGGCATCATGAACTATGGCGATGAGTTCAAACATAGTATGGAAAATGGCGGATGGGATTTGAGTAAAGTGGATATGGACGCGCTGAGGGAATCAAAAGCCACTTTCGTGTTCGGCCAGATGAATGAGCCTCCCGGCGCCCGTGCAAGGGTGGCATTGAGCGGACTGACGGTAGCCGAATATTACAGGGATGGAGATGGTAAAGGACAGGGTAGAGACATTTTATTTTTCGTAGATAATATATTCCGTTTTACGCAGGCAGGTTCGGAAGTATCGGCCTTATTAGGACGTATGCCTTCTGCGGCCGGTTACCAGCCGACCCTCGCTACGGAGATGGGAATCATGCAGGAAAGAATCACTTCCACCAAGAACGGTTCCATTACTTCGGTTCAGGCGGTGTACGTACCTGCGGATGACCTTACGGACCCTGCGCCGGCAACTACCTTCGCGCACCTTGATGCCACTACGGTATTGAGTCGTAAGATTGCCGACCTTGGTATTTATCCTGCCGTGGATCCGCTGGATTCCACTTCAAGGATTTTGACGCCCCAGATTGTAGGAGACGCACATTACAATTGTGCCAACCGGGTGAAGCTGATTTTGCAGAGGTATAAGGAGTTGCAGGATATCATCAATATCCTCGGTATGGATGAACTGAGTGAAGAAGACAAATTGACGGTATTCCGTGCCCGTAAGGTGCAGCGCTTCCTGTCTCAGCCTTTCCACGTGGCTGAACAGTTTACCGGGTTGAAGGGTGTGTTTGTAAATATTGAAGACACCATTCGCGGATTTAATATGATTATGGATGGAGAAGTGGACGAATACCCCGAAGCGGCTTTTAACCTCGTGGGTACCATTGAAGACGCGATGGAGAAAGGTAAGAAACTCATTGCCGCAGCTAAGGGATAATCCTAAAAAAATAATCTGATGGAGTTGGAAATCTTAACGCCGGAGCGCAAGTTATTCAGTGGTGAAGTGTACGGTGTACAATTGCCCGGTATAACGGGA
>JACFNM010000258.1 GCA_019454915.1 Chitinophagaceae bacterium | reverse complement strand
CGAATACCTTCTTTTGCCAGGCGATCTATATTTGGCGTTTGTATTTCACTTCCGTAACAGCCGATATCTGAAAAGCCCATATCGTCAGCCATAATGAGGATGATATTTGGACGGCCTGATGACTTATTCTGCCCGGATGCTTCTTTAAAAGCCGGCGCTCCCGAAAAGATAGCCGCCAGGAGAAGCGCCAGCATAATCCGAAACTTCACACGATTGAAAGCTGATGGTATCGGTTTCATATAAATGAAATTGAGAGGAAACGATCCTTTATCTCATCGTTCCATTCTGTCTCTAAAAAAACTCACTTCGTTGCGTGCATGTTGCAATTAAAATGAGGGAAAGGATTTAGATGATCTAATCCGACTTCCGTTATTATCTTTTCAATTTCAAAATAGCTTCCGCAATCTTCTTCCTGTATTCCAGCATATCCTGCGGGTTTTTTGAATAGTTTTTTTCATTACTATAAATATTGGACGGGATGGTCAATAATTTTTTTGCTTCACGAACAGCGGCTTTGTTTTTATTGGGAGCGCTATTCACCGCGTTTTCTAAGATCGAAAAATATTCGTAATCTTCAATACCGTCGCGCAACATTTCTAATCGTATCGAGGGAACCGGTCTCCCCAAATAGGTGCGCGTATCGTTATTGGGATCGCGATTCAGGGGGTAGAAAAAGCGACCATCGCCATTTCCCCAGCCATCCTGTTTTCCATACGGACGGCCATAGCCAACGGTGTAGGACATAGCTTCTTCCCACGGGTTTTGCAGATAGCCCTGTGGCGATGCTGTGGCTGAATTCCACCAGTTAGTAGCCCAAACCAAAATTCCCTTCAGCCGCTCCTGATAGGAAGCCCAAAGCCACATGCGCATATTGACGGCATCGTGGTCAATAAATAATGTAATCCATGGTGATTTTGGACCGGTGCACAGATATGACCAATGTTCAAGCCCTTTGGCATTCATCTGACGGATTTTATCGTGATTCAGTTTGTCCCAGATGGTGCAACTGATATCCGTTACATCGGAAATATCCTGTCCGGCGATATGTTCCGTGATAAACGTATGCAGTCGCGGGGCATAACGTTTGATCAGTTCATTGGTCTCCCGTACAAAAGGATAGTCTTTTTCGCCCGGCTCATCAAACCAATAAACATATTCCTTACCCAGCCATCCGGAGCGACTAAGATTGCTTTCAATCTGGGAAAGATAACGCTCCATCAGCCGGTTGTATTCGGGTGTACCCTGCTCAAAACCTTCAAAGACGCCTTTAACACGATTAAAGAAAGTACCGTGCCCGAGCCCCTTTAACGGGAGATTGAAACCGGTGAAATGAAATTCATCGAAGTATCGTTTCCCGGCTTTATTGAATTCAGTAAAATCGAGGTTAATATCAATATCATCCACGTCAACCTCAAAGTTTCCTGCCGGAAATTCGTTTTTTGTTGTTTGTAGATTAATCAACTCCAAATCATCAAACCAAACTGTTCCCGTATATTCTCCACTGACCGTTCTCTGAGATGGAAACAAACGTATTCTGATGCTGTTAATACCTGTGGCAAAGTCCTGAAGTTTCAGCGTTTCGGATTTCCATTCTTCATCAGCTGTGTACATATTAAATCGGTTTTCAAACACCACAAGACGGTTGTCAGCATCATAACATTCTACTCCCACCACATATTGCTGATTCCTTTCTGCCGACCGTGCAAACCATTTCAACTCGTACTGGTCTGTGTTATTTACAACGATGAATTCTCTGGTGCTTCCTTCAGCATTGGCGGTTGCTGACCGATCATCCACACGGTAAGAATAAGTTCCGCCGTGCTTAACCTGGCTGTCAAAGAATCCTCCCTGCCAGGCCACACCGGTCACCTGTTCTTTTATTGGTGAAAACACAAATGGATTATAAGGTGAGATTTTATAATCGCGAAAGCTTTCCATGTAATATTCAAAAGATTTTCTTTCGTCTTCCGGTGTATTGATGTTTTCATAGGCTTTCACCGTACCAAGGTCAAAGCCGAATCCGGAACGCACAGACGGCGTTTTGGGAAGGACAAAATTCCAAACATGCAGTTGAATCGGTATCACCTGTTCCCAGCCACCACTGCTAAGATGAATCTTCCCGCAATAATCCCCTGCGGCAGCGGTAGAAGGAACCTTAACCGTGATCCAGAAAGGGTGATTTCTTCCGGCGGTAATTGTTTCGGACGATTCAAATAACGGTAACGGATCCGGCCACTGAGCGCGGAAACCGTAATTATCAGTTGGTCGTTTCACGTTCACATATTCCACTTTCCTTACCGTCACGTTTTCGCCAGAGATGAGCTGTCCTTTCTTATTGTTTAAATCGGAAATCCTGATGCTGAAGTTTTCCATTGTTGTCAGTGGATTGAGCACCACCATAAACGATTCATATTCATTTTTCGCAGACCAAAGTTTAATAGTGCCATCTGTTTTTGCCGGGACGGCAGCGTCCTGCATTACCTTATAAGCGCCTTCAGCCCACCAGACGGAGCAGACGGCATCCGTTTTCACAAGGTAGCCGTATCCTCCATGCTTCAACAGATAGGGATCAACTTTCTCCTGTGAAAACGCCCAATGAGTAGTAATAAGCAATCCAGCAAACAAGAATAACTTTTTCATTTATTTCAAAATTTAGTAAATATCTGCCTTCCAACGCCAGCCATAATGGTTACCTGTGTTTCGAGACATGAAAACTATAGCTGTCCCTGTCCATCTATTCCATTTGGATAATTCCCTTGTTCATTAAGAATTATTCAATCCACTTATTATTGTGCGGCCCGATTTTCGCAAGCGGGATGGGTTCTAAGCCGTATTTTTTCAATACCTCATCTGAACAAAAGTGTTCAACGCTTTGTCCGCCGGATGGAACAGATGTATTATTTTCTTTCACCAGTTTATCATGGTCCCTTAAAAAACCGAATTCGCAATCTACGAGAAGATTATCCTTAACGGTGTTTACATCGGCATTTTCCCGGATATCTTTCAGATCAGGATATTTGTTTTGATACAAGTCTGAGCGAATATCCACGTCTTCGTATATTTTCTTTTGAATAACCGGGGATTCCAATTGTTCCAGCCATCGCTTTTCGCCCCAGGGTGAAAAGCTAACCGCAGCCAAACAATCGAAAAAGAGATTGTTGTTTACTAAATTATCCTTACCGCCGTGTATTTGCACACCGCCGAAATGTACGGCCCCGCATCGTTCGAAAACATTCCCGAATATGGTAACACCTGAGATCATATCGTCAAGACGTACCCCGGCAGCTCCATGGAGTGTTCCTCCTTTGATATCAGACCAGTGGTTATAACGGATGATAATCCCACGATACGATGGATTGTAAAATATATCTATCCCACCCTGGTCGTCCGATTCATTCACTACATGGCTGATTTCATTATACTCCACTATAAAATCGTTTCCTTCGATCCGCATAGCCGATGAGGAAGAATAGCGAAAGCGGTTGTTACGGATATTGATCCCACAACCCTCCATATAAACCGCTGGTTCATAGGTTCGTTTAAATAAGGAGAAATGCTCAACAACGCTATTTTCAATCACGTGATTAGCGGGCGTTAAGGTCTTTCTGTCACCGCCTTTTATCTTAATGCCGCCACAACCAAATGTCCGGAGCAAACAGCCTGAAATATTATGCCCTTTACCCTCCGCAATATGAATACCGTCTTTGCCAAAACGTTCCACCCTGCAATTGGAAATAAGACAATTATTTCCATCGGTGATGGATATGGCGCTTCCTCTTCCTTCCTCAAAGCCCAGTCCATCCAGGGTAACATTCGAGCAATCTTTCATTTCTACCATAAAGGGAGCATCAAAAACAGAAAGCGTAACCTTGGCCTGACCGGGTACAACACCTTCCGGCGGAAACCAATACAGCAAACCATCGGTACGATCGAGATACCATTCGCCCGGAGCGTCTATTTCACAAAACAGATTTAGACCGAAATAACGGAGACTGTCTTTGTAACCATAATGGTGATAAGGTTTACGGAGAGAAATGACTTTGTTCCGGGTATCCATCTTTTCCACTTTCTGATATTCATCACTCCAGTCCCAATACCAATAACCTCCAAGACGAATATCATTTTCTGTAGCCCACCGATCCTGCAATGGATCAACGTATTCAAATATCCCTTCCACGGTACCACGCTTCTTCGTATAATTTTCCGGTACGGACGTTTTTCCTTTCACGAGCCCAGCCTTTACAAATCCGGTATTCGGCCAACGTGCCAGGGTTTGTACTTCTCCGTTGCAAAACAATTCGGGCCGCTTTCCAATATCAGTCGGGTCGCCGAAGTTGCTGATGCCCTCCGTTTTGACATCACACACATATACCTTACCTTTTACTGCAGGCGACAGTAGCCTCAGTTTTTTAGGGTCGCTCAGTAATTGCCAGTTTTTCAGTTCCCGGCTGCCGGTAAAGATCGGTTCCGCTCCGTCGGCTGCTTTGTAAACCACCGGGTGATTTTTCTTGCCCGAATCTTCGGAAGTAAAAACAACCGGCGCTTCCATGTAATAACGACCGCCTTTTATGTTTACAAGGATTGATTGATCAGGAGTTTTCTGCAACCGCATTCTCACTGCTTTTCTTGCCTGGTCAAGGCTTTGAAAAGGAGCAGCTTCGGTTCCGGGGTTCAGATCGTTTCCGTCAGGTGCAATATAAAATGTTATGTCGCTCCGTTGTGCACGCGATGAAACGGCAAAGAGAAAAACGAATGTTATTGATGTTATGACCCGATTGAATTTCATGTCTGTTCATTTTATTTTTGTTGCAGGGATGAGTTGGTTCTTTCCAGGATCAGTAGCCACCCTTCTTTGGCTTTAACCGGAATACTATCACCGGAAGAAAAAATTGTGGCAGGCTGAAAGTTAGCGATTTCAGGAGCGATAAGCGTATAGGCAGATGGATTTGCGGTCAACTTATCCCAGTTAATCCTGAGCTTAACCGTTACGTCACTCGTGTCAAAATTACCTAATGCGATTAGTACCTTATCCTCTTTGACATAGGCAGTGGATTTTACGTTGGGGTGGCTCGTTTCCACGATCCGGTCTTCAGACCAGTAGCCGATCATTTTAGCGTCTTCGATACCGAAGGATTTCCATAGCCTCCATACCGGAACGGGAGATGATTTGTCACCGGTCCATGAATGTCGGGCAGTTGCTCCATATACCATGCCGAGGTACCGGTTTCCGCCATCCTGCAACATTTCACTCATTTGCCCGAAGGGAATCCCCGAGAAAGTTACCAGCCATTCGTCCGGACTCATTTGGTTATACCTGAAGGACTCTCCAAACCAGAGCCCGTCAACATAAGGAAAAAAATCGGTGTATTGATTCATGGGACCTTTTGAATAAGCCGTGTTGGAGTGTAAATCAATGAGCGCTCCCGGCCGGTACCGGGCGGCTATCTTTTTGATTCTTTTCATTACCGTGCGGTCGAAAGAAACATCGTCCATATAGATGCCGTCAATTTTATAGCGCTCGTACATCCAGCGTAATCCCTCGAGGTAATAATTGATCCAGCGTGAAAATCCGTTCAGCACAAGTGCCGCGTCCGAGGTTTGATGGGGAAGCTCGGTGTACCAGGCCGGCTTGTAGTCGTCAATAAGGTGTTCCATGTGCCAGGGCAGTCCATATCCGACGCCGGAAACGAATATTTCGTGCTGTAAACTTTTAAGCGCGAATATCTCCACGGCATGGTTGCTCAGTTCGCGGATGGTGTAGTATAGTTTAACTTTCCGGTTTGCCTGATGTTGTTTATCAATGTAGCGGATCAGCGAATCTCTTATCTGAAACGGATAGTTGATGATAGGGTTTAAGGGGAGGGAGTGATGAATATTTGCAATGTTGGCTTCCTCTAAAGCCGCTTTATCAAAAGATTGCGGATCGCCGTGAAAATATCTTTCTGAAAAATGTTTCACTGTGTTCACTTCCTTAACGGGAGTAATCAGCAACCCGAATTCAA
>JACFNM010000257.1 GCA_019454915.1 Chitinophagaceae bacterium | reverse complement strand
CTCCATAAATGTTCGGTCGTATACCGAACCGCCCCTTGTTGATATCAGTACTGCATCTGAACAATCTTTAAAATAGCCCGGATTCACATTGAGTGTTTTTGCCTGTTCATCAGTCAATACCTGCCGTTTGGGCATGAAGCGCGCGCAGATGGAGAGATAAATATGCGGAGCCCGGAAATAGGGACTCGTTTGATTCGTATATAAATGTTCCAGTGGCGTATCTCCAAAGGTCATGTGCACGGGGGCGGTCCAATGTATAAAATCTTTGGAAGTAGTTCTGCTGACCGAACGGAATCCTTTATAGCTCGTGAATCCGCCTTCACTCCAGGTTCGGAAATAACAAACATACTGTTGCTCGCTTTCCGACCAGAACGAAACATTTTGAGAATCAAAGACCCCGTTGTTAAATACAGCGGTGTCCCGGATTTTTCTCCAGTGAATACCATCAGCAGATACGAAGACCATCAACCCCGACTTGTCGGTTCCTCCCAGCGCCTTATATCTTTCTGAAGCTTTTGCGTTGGGGTTCTTATCCAGGAAGGGGCTGAAGTTGTGGGTTACCGGAGCGGCATGGGCTAATATCACGTTATTATCGGTAGTCCCATTGATATCGTATATTCCGAGATTGGGTTTTCGCCAGTGGATGCCATCTGAAGATTCTGCGTAACAGGTAACTTCATTTTCATTACCGTCTTTCCCTGCCTCCCGTATACCACGATAATATAGTTTAAACAGCGTACCGTCTTTGATAATAGTACAATAGGCGCTGAAATTGCCTTCCCAGGGTTTATCAAATTTCAAAGCGGTTCCTTCATTTACCGGTGTGTGCAACTCCCGGGTCACGTTATTCAATTTGTCTACCAGGTACCCGTCAACAAACAACTCCCGGTTATCCTCTAATAGTAAAGGTTTTGCGGACTGCCCCGGCAGGTATCCGGGAAGATGCCCCACCAATAGAAGCAATATGAATACATAAAATCTACGGTATCCCATCCTAAAATTGTTTTATCAAAGTTTCTGGTAATGGTCTCTTTGCTTATTTTCTGAATTCTTTGGCACCTTCTTCCGGAGTCCATTGATATGCCTATCTGAAAAGCGTACCCAGTATATATCGATTACTCCGGTAAGCCTGTAATTTATTCAATGCAGAATCTAAACAGCCGGCTTTCGGAGAAAGTGTTTTTTCCGGCCGTTATTTTATTTCCACGATTGTTCCGGCGATATGTCGGATTCCGTTTTCGATATTAAAATAATACGTTATCAGCACTCTGTTCTTATCTAATTGTACCGGCCAGGTATACCCGATATCGGTATTGCCTCCGTCCTCTCTTAAAATAATTTCAGGAGCTGTTTTGAAGTCTGTACATTCTGCATTTAGAATACGCGCGCGGATTCCAAATGGCTTATGCCGGTATCCGTAAGTAATCAGAACCCGTCCGTCGGGAAGTTGCAGCGCATTCATGGGATGACCCTGAAAGCCCATAGATTCCCATTTGAACGATTTGCCTCCGTCTTTGGAGCGTGCGATGACGGCCTGGTCACCGAAACCTGCTGTCCTCAGGAAACCTACAATATCTCCTTTCGGAGTTTCAATTACAGAAGCTTCATTAAAGGACACTTTCGGGGCCTTAGCTACTTCGCTCACGTACTCCCAGGTTAATCCTTTGTCTTTTGAAGTAATTAAATAATTGGATGTTTTTTTGTCACTATCGGTTGCGGCTACTATCCAAAGGATTCTTCCGTCTTTGGCTTCGTACAAGGCGCCACGATTGTAGGCAGGTACTTTTTGCCCGTAAGCGTTATAGTTAATTTCGGGAGGAATAGAAGGCGGGTAGATCGCGTCACTCCAATTTCTACCCCCGTCGAATGACCTCACGAGGTAACCACCAAGAAATATATAGCCGGAGCCAAAATAGGGTTTCTTTAAATTAGCCATCCCTTCCTCGCTTACCCTCTGCCATCCGTAACTGGCACATAAAATGGTGCCGTCTTTCAACTGGAGCATACAGGGATCCTGCGAACCGCCGAAAGGATGGGCATAGATTAATTCAGGCGTCTTTGTCCAATGCTCGCCATCGGTAGATCTTACAGACACCAGATAGCTGTTGTGGTCCGTATGGCTGTTTCCTTTTTCTCCGAAAATCATACGATTAGGGGCCCTTCTGAAGGCTACCAGTAATTCTCCGTCCGGCTTTTTAATTACGGATGGGAAGCAGTTATAGAAAGCCGTGTCGGAATAGATGATAACATCTTTGATTTTGGTTACTTTAGGGGTTGGATTGTTCTGCGTGTGGCCGGGCAGAAAATAAAATAAACCTGCGATAATTAAGCTGAGTTTTCTTATCATGGGAGCTGTCTTTTGATTTGATTCCTTAAATGCGTTAAAAATAGGGAAAAATTAAAGGTTAATAACGTTACGCACTATTAAAAGGATCAGGAATTTGGCCCGAGAGTAAAATCTGCTGTCGGATATATTGCCTGCCTCAGGTAAAATTTGTTCATGTGATATTGGTCCATTTCTTTATGCTTTAAAAACATCGGGGTCATAAAAATCAAGCGCGGAAAAAGCCTGCTGTAATTGTTCCGTTGATCGCCCGCCAATCAGAACAGATGTTATATGCGGCTGATGGAGCGCCCAGGCAAGCGCCAGGTGCGGGACGGCGTAGCCGGTACGGGCCGAAATGTCCTGAAGCTGATTAAGTCGTTGAAAAGAAGCGTCATTAAAATAAATATCCTGGTGCCCTTTGATCAGTGAAAAGCGGGTTCCTTCTTCCACGCCCTTTTGATATTTACCGGTGAGGAACCCCGCTCCGAGAGGACTATAGGTTACTATTTTTATATCGTGATCCAAACAAAGCTCCAGTATTTGGCTGTTTATGTCTCTTACAGCAAAGTTGTTATTATTCTGAATGGTTGTGAACACATCGAAGCCATTGTTCTCCTGCAACTGAATGGCTCCTGTCAGTTGCGCCGCATTAAAATTACTGGCCCCCAGCATCCTTATTTTTCCGGCACTTATCAGTTCATTGAATATACCCAATACAGCCACGTCTTCGACCGCCGCATCCCAGCGGTGCAGGTAAAGGACATCAATGGCGTCTGTTCTTAAACGTTGCAAACTTCGGTTTACTGATTCTTCGATTGAGCCTGCATTATATGGCGGTAAAATTTTGGTAGCGATAAGAATAGCGTCTGAATACGGACGACGATCCGTTTTCCACTCGCCGATGATCTTTTCTGATGCACCGTCTCCGTAAGCAGCGGCGGTATCAAAAAAAGTAATTCCATTTTCCACTGCATAATCCATCAGCGCAAAAGCTGTTTGCCGGTCTATTTCCCTCCCGAAGGTTACGCAGCCTAAGCCGGGTGAGCTGAAGGATTTATGGATAAGTGGTACAAACGTTGTGTTCATAAAATGGTTATTTGTCAGCGACTATTCAGCGTCTGTATATTTGGGCTTAACGGCAATCAGTGCCGCAATGCCGATGAACATAGTCAATGCCGCAATTTGATACACGGCGCTGAGGTTAATGTTTGAATCGCGTAGAACACCTCCGGCGTACAGTCCCATCCCGCCGATGATACAGGACAGCAAATTCAATATGCCATATCCTGTGGCCCTGTATCGCGGATAGGTAATAAGGCATAGAATGGGCATCATATTGGCGTCAATAAAAGACTTGGTAAGTGAATACAGCATAAAACATATCACCGCCACAGAGAGGATACCGGTATAACTGGCCAGGAAGATGCTTGGCGCGGCTATACACAATCCAATAACGGGCACGAGGACCCTGGCGCGTGGATTAGCACGGCTCCATCGATCTGCCCAAAATCCGCCCAATAATAGTCCAACAATGGCAGCCGGATATAAATAACCCGTGGCATATAAGCCCGCCATCCCCTGTGTGAGATCAAAATGTTCCTGGAAATAGGTGGGAAGCCAGCCTACTACCAACCACGCCACTATTCCGAGCAGCCCCCAGGCGATGAATACAAAGATATACGACCTCATCTTAAACAGTACGCCGACAGAATGGAGGAAGCTCACTTTTTCCTCATTCTTTTCTGAAGTTATAGTTGCCTCGCTTTTTGGAGCATCTTTTAAAGTAAAGGACAGCACAACCGCATATACGATCCCCAGGATGCCGAGAACAATAAAAATGGTGTTCCAATAATGGCGTTCAGCTACCCAGCCTCCGATAAAGCCTAAGCCCGATCCTATCATGATGCCGACCATGTGAATGCCTACGGCTAACGAGCGGGTGGTGGTGCGGTGATAATCTACTATTAAAGAAAGCGCTGCCGGGATATAGCAGGCTTCACTGATTCCCATCAGGGCGCGTGTGACTAATAAGTGATTAAAAGTGGTTGAATAAGCCGTTAGCCAGGTAACCAGGGACCAGAGGAAGAGGCTGGCAATGATGACCCGGCTGCGACTGAATTTGTCGGCAAGGAATCCGGCAAACGGGCTGGCGATGCCATATATCCATAAAAACACGGAAGTGAGCAGACCGAATTGCGCATCCGACATAGGGATTGCGTCAATTATGGAGCTTCTCATGGTGGTGATCATGATGCGGTCTAAATAATTAAGACATCCCACCATTGCCAGCAGCACCACTACCAACCACGCCCGTTGGTGTAATTTTGATTGTGCAGGTAGTGGAGCTAATTCCATAAAAAAACTTTGAATATTCCCCCGGGTCCCGGCTCGCCGTATCCGCCTGTAACTACTATCATACCCTGGTCATAAAAAAATAAATTGCTGGTAAGCGGCATATGGGTATCAACCGAGGTCCATAGTTTTCCTTCCGTTGATAGCTTATGTATGGACTGCATACCGTAATGGGCTACCCACAAATTTCCCTCATGGTCCAGGGTTAATCCATCCGGTAGATTGTCTGTTTCTTTTCCTGATGGATGTGTGGGTAATTCAGCAAATATTTCAACCTCGCCTTTTGCTTTGCCGGGACTTTCCAGATTAATTTTTAAGATCCTGTTCTTATAGCTTTCCGCTACGTACAATGCTTTCTGATCAGGAGATAGTACAAGGCCGTTAGGGTAATCTAAATCATTAGATAGAATGTTTTGTTCTCCATTTACACCCAAAAAGCAAACCTTTCCTTTATTTCTTATAGAATCCGTAAAATAGATATTCCCGCTATTATCTGCCACCAGATCATTAGGGCAAAACACCTCAAAATCCGCGCAATATTTTTCCATTTCATTTTTTACAAACCGGCCATTGCAGTCGAACCTTCTTATGGCAGAGAGTGTGACGTCACAAATTAAGTGATCGTCGCCCGGTAAAACAACTTGTCCGTTGGGACAATCTGAATAGGACCATTCGGATATTTTGTTTTCAACGTCTATTTTCAAAATCGCGCCACCCGAAAGCGTAGTGCAGTAAATATTTCCCCGGCTGTCCCGGGCGGGGCCTTCCGTATAAAACGGCAAATCACTTATTTTTTCGATTCGCATTTTCTATGGCTTGAAATCAACATTGCTACCGTGATATAAATTTCATCGCAATCATCCTTAAACTATCTCCTAACTGTGAATAATGGGTCGGGAAATGGATTCGACCTTTTCCAGTATTGCCCGTACATGATCATCCTGCCATTCTTTGTGTACATTTCCTAACGGTTCTTTTGTCTTTCCGATATCAATGCCATATTTCAAAAGCATTGCTTTTCTGAGGAAGGTCCATACGTTGGGCAGAACCAGTTGAATGACATCCTGAAAAGCCAGCATAAACTTTTTTCCAAGGTCATAATTCCCCTTCACAAATTCAGACATGATGTACTTACACTCGACTCCCCAGACGTTATAGAATGTACCAATGGCGCCCACCGTTCCGCAAAGTGTAGCATGACAAAACAATTCATCGGAGCCGCTGAATAGTTTCAACCTGTCGCCTGCCTGGTTATGAATACTGCTGATGTTCAGTAATTGATTGGTTGTTAATTTCATGCCCGTTACATTGGGGATTTCGAGCAACTT
>JACFNM010000256.1:4993-6012 GCA_019454915.1 Chitinophagaceae bacterium | reverse complement strand
CGTATTTCTCGTGCGGAGATAGATAGCTGTAGTCAGCACCGAATCTTACGCGTTGGCGTCGGTCTGGTAGCCCCTTTGTTCCGACGATGTCTTCAGAACCAGGCAGCCGTGTGAAAGACGAGACCTTGTCGAACAAAGGAATAGATGCTCACTTTGTAGCAACGTCTTCCCGTAGTCTTGTGTTTAGCGTTAAGGTTGTGGATGATCATGTTTTTCACGAACACAGATAAAATGCTAAATAGTTATTGGCTTATGTTTTTACGTCTGAATCTTATCAGGTCAACTACTCAAAAGAGTAGTTTTTGGAAAGTCATTTTTTGAATTCAGTTTTTTACAATGCAAATAATTTAGCTTTAAACTCGAATTGGTTAAACGATCTTTTCTTCAAGTCAGTTATATTTTGGCCTGACTTGTTGTTTAAACTTCTGAAAAGAAGATATCAGTTAAGAAACTTAAAAAATGAGTATTCGGTCATGCTGATGTTTAATTCAACGCGGGCTATACATGATCATGGAGATAATTCCGGTAGAGAAATATTCTTTACCTGCTATTAGTTTTATCGCGTGCAATTCAAGAACGCGTTTATCAAACATTGGGCGTATCGAAAAGTAGTTGAAGGGCATATCGCCGGTCATGGACGTAGAATATAACGTGTGTTCTTTAATGCGATGATATTTTTCAAGACACAGGCGGATTTTTTATAAACAAAAACACCTATGCATAAGTATACGATAGTATGTAATGCGATCACAATTCTACAAATTTTTAAAAATATGTTATTGAAATGTTATTGATTTATGAAAAATTATTTTAAGTTTGAATAACCTCATCCTAAAAACAACTCTTATGTATTATACACCGATATACCTCAAACCATTGACGGGAGTGAAACTAACTGACACTGCCCATTTGTTCCCCATCTTTTATTTAATACGGAAAAGTAGATGTTCGTTTCTTACGGACACCTTCCCGTTACGCTTCTTTAAACTTTAATCCTTACATTTTATATAGCTCCGGCA
>JACFNM010000256.1:0-4983 GCA_019454915.1 Chitinophagaceae bacterium | reverse complement strand
GAAACAGATCTTACTATTAAGACGCACGATCTGGGTTTTATCCTTTTTTTGCCTACACACGATGGCTTCGTCGCAGCAAAAAAATGAGATTGTCCCGCAGCCTGAACTCATGAAGTATGATGCGAAGTCTGGACTTTTAGCTGAGATTAAAGGGATCGGGAAAATTGTCTCGAATAGCGAATATAGAACAGATAAGCGACCTCCTACAAATGATAGCGGGCGGCTAAATTCACCCGTATCCAGGATTAGGCTCTTGCAACGCAGACCTAAAATAATGATAAACGATATTAACCTGACCCTGGGATATAGTTACTTACACGATACGGCGACGGCTATAAGGGGAATGTATAACCAACTGGAAAGTATATATAGCTATAACGGTGATTACGGATTAACGTTGTCAGGCATTCCTTTCCGGGGTTCGGTCAATGGGAACAACGGTTTATACACCTCATCAGGAACCCGTTTAAATGATTTGTATAATATTAATTTTGATCCGCAAACCTATATGTCGGCGTTACAGCAGGAAGTGATGTCCAGGATTAAGCCCGAAGTAGTCCTCGGCGCCATTTTAAAGCGAGTCAACGAGATCAAAGCGTCTTACCAACAGAACCTTAAAGATGACCTTACGCGTATCCGCGAAGCATTTACTGCCAGGTATGGAAGAGAGTTAAACATCCCGGAAGATATAACGGATATAACTGTAACGGACATTTCCTCTTTAAAGGGCAAGTTATTCAGCGGCGTTTCTGCGGAAGCCTACAAAGAAGAGGCGGAACGCTATCAGAATATGCTGAAAAGCGCTGCTTCAGATACAGGAAAGGATTCTTCCGTGATAAACGGTGCTTTGTATGAATCTGGAAAAGTGGAAGCGCTTCAGGAAATGTTTCAAAAGATTGTGTACTGGAAAGAAAGATATGAGAATAATCCCACCGTGAAAAAGCTCCAATCACATCTACCCTTCACACCTGAAAATTATAAAGCTTATTTGAGCCATCCGGGTAAACTCCGGGAAGTGATTAGGGAATATGGGAGCCTGTCCTCGCTGCAAAATTTTTTCCTTAGCATCACTAAACTTGATTTGGGCCAGAATACAGTTGAAAATGGTCAGTTTTCGGTGAACAATCTTATAAATACCGGTATAAATACAGCCTTTCAGAATAATAAATTTGGTGTGGGTTTTATAGCCGGAGTTAACAACAATCCCAATAACTGGTTACAGGGCGGTCTGAATAGTTTTATTACGAATGAATACAGCAGCATGGCCGGTATTACACTGGGCACGGGAAGCAGCGGACTTATTAATAACTCGGTATCGGTTAACCTGTTTAATTTTTCTGATCCTTCGTGGGCTGATGATCCGGCGCAGTATCTGCAATCAGCCTATCTGCCTACAATCAGAAGAAAGGATGCGGTAATCAGTTTTCACTCTGGCGTCAATTTAGGATCCAGGCATGAGATTGGCTTTGATCTTTCGAAATCATTCGGCTCGTATCAAAATCTTTCAAAAGAGAACGATGGGGAATATAGCAAGAGTGCTATAGGCGGAGTGCTGAGTGGTGAGGGTAAATCAAATTACGCCATTGCTGTTGACTATAAGGGGGAGATTTTGTTTACGAATGTTCAGGCGCTGGTGAGAAATACCGGATTGGGATACAGCAATCCTGGCAACGCATACCTGCGCAGAGGAGAAACGCAGTTTCAACTTGGTCTTAGCAGAGCGTTTTTCAACAGGAAATTTTCATTAAAGTATAAAACGGATTTTCGCAACCAGCATTTCGATCCAGACAGAAAATTTACCTATACTACTTTTTCAAACAGATTGAATGCCTCCTGGAGGGTAAGAAGGAATAATCGGGTTGGATTAGGTTACCAGCAGAGCTCCTACGTTTCTAACCTTCCTGCAACATCAGCAGTAAAAGGAAGTAGCGCTGTAATTCAGGGAGATGGTACTTACCGCATCAGGATTGGGCATAGAAATATTACGAATACTGAAGTGGTTACGTATCAAAAAATGCTGCTCCCATCATTATGGGGAGACGTCTACAAAAGTGACGCGGTCTTACTGGCTCATACTTCATTGGTACCGTTAAAGACCAACTTCCTGATTCTTTCTCTTATAATGAACCGGTCTAATAACAGCGAATATTATTTTAACACATCTTCCGTACACGGCGAGGCCAGTTACAGTTTCCTTTTATTAAATAAGTTTCAGCTGGTAAGCGGAACCGGATATTTTGTGAACAAAGGATGGAATGAACAGGTCGGTTTGAAACAGCAACTGACCTATACTGCGTCTCAACATATACTTTTTGATATAGGTGTTGACTACAAGCGGGCTGTGAAAGTGATCCGGCCGGAGTTGGCTAATCCTGTGTTCGTGAACGCTTCGGTATCCTATAGGCTTTAACCCTTAACCAGACAGACATGCGTATCATTTTATATTTTATATTGCTGACCATCTTCACCGCCAACACGTCAACCGGGCAGATCATCTTCCATTTCATACCTGAGGCGTATGCCCGCAACCTTGATGCCCTCAGTACCGTTCAGATACAAAACGTGTCTGCCATATCCAACGGGCAGATTTCTATTACAGTGAGGGAAAACAGCAAACGCATTAACGTTGTTGAAGTGACCACACCGGCTTTTGTAATAAAGCAGGGGGTTAACGTGATTCCCAAAAACGTGTTTGGTAACAGCCTATTAAAATTTGGCAATAATACCTACGGAAAAATCGTCAATCAAACCAAATCATTTCCGCCGGGCGATTACAGCTTTTGTTTTGTTTTCATACCGATCGAAAAAGGGTCGCTGGAGTTCGAAAATTGTTTTGATACTTTTATCGAACCGTTGGCGCCCATGCAACTGCTGCTGCCAGCAGATCAGGACACCATTTGTCTGAAGCGACCGGTTTTAAGCTGGCAACCTCCTATGCCGTACAGTGGTTCCATATACTTCAGGCTTGTGCTGACTGAAAAGAGACAAGCGCGGAATGGTACGGAAGCTATGCTAAAGAACACACCGCTGTTACTGCTTGATCATATCACAGGCACGACCTTAATGTACCCGGCTAACTACCCGGAACTAAAGGAAGGCGTCACCTATTGCTGGCAGGTTGTAGCATATCAGCAGGGGGTTATCATTTCCACATCTGAGGTATGGGAATTTACAGTTAAATGTAAAGAGGAGGCTGTAATGGATAATGACAGCTATAGAGAATTAAAATCACTGGTAAACGGTAACTATTATATCACCGGTCAGTATCTTAAATTTTCCTTCCTCAACAATTATAATATTGAAGAGATGCAATATACAATTCTTGATATAAACGAACGGGTAAATCCTGTTAAGCATTTACCGAAAATAAAACTAATACCGGGACTGAATAAAATTGAAATAGATATTACAGAGGTCGGACTTAAACAGGGTAAAACTTATATACTCAAAGTTTTCCCTTTTAATGAGCCCCCCGTTGAGGTAAGATTTATTTATCAATAACACAAGCAAATGATACGGGTGAATATTATATTAAGTGTGTTGCTATTTTATGTTTTATGGTTATGGTCTTGCAATATGCCGGGCAAAATATACAACCAGCAGGGTAAGCAACATTGGATTGCAGTTACGAGACCTTCAGTTGGCGCCATGTATATTGACAGTATTCCTCTTCAGTCCGTTATGAAAGTTACTGAAGATAAGAAGCCGTATCAAAAATTCAAAGCTTATCTCATAGGATTTAGCGATAGCGTGGTGCTGAGAGACAAAAGCGATCAGATCAGCAGGAACAGGTATTACCAGTATGATTTGCAGCACGATTGGGCAGCTATAACCGGCGGGCAGGAATTAAAACCGGTTTTTTATCAACCCCGCACATCCTTAACCGATGGATTACATGAAGGGATTATTGTTTTTGAGTTAAATGGGAATAACCATCCGGATACACTGATATATACGGATTCTTTCGGTTCCTGGGGTAAGCAAAAATTTATTTTGGAAGGAGAATAAAAAATAAACCATGTTCGTAAAAAACAGGAGAAAGATAATCGCCGTTTTTTTTCTTGGCATATTTAGCACAGAGGTGTTGAATCCCGCGGCGGTAATGGCGTTGACATCGGGCCCCTCCCAGCCTGAAATTACTAAGTTTGAAGCCGCCGGAGCTAACGATTTTGTAGATTTGTTCACCGGCGACCTAAAGTACAATATTCCACTCCTCGACGTGGGCGGGTATCCGGTTAATCTTTCGTATCAATCCGGAACAGGCATGGAGGATGAATCCGGTTGGGTGGGCGCTGGGTGGTCGTTAAATCCCGGAGCGATCAACAGAACCATGCGCGGACTACCGGACGACTTCGATGGCGAAAAAAGCGCAGAAGGCGTCGAGGGAGATAAGATCAGAAAAGAATACTCAAAAAAAGAATTTAAAAAGGTTGGCGGGCAAATCGTGTTAAAGCCTTCGGCGTTAGCCTGGGAGTTTGGGAGTGCAAGCCTCAAACTGAATGTTTATAAGGACAATTATTTTGGTATTGGCGCGTCCGTCGGTGCAAGCCTGGGTTTTCATATGACTCAAAATTCCAGTACCCCCTACACGGCGGCGCTGAACACTGATATAAGTTCCGATATAAGGGACGGAGTAGGTATCAGCCCTACTCTGTCGTTAACCCAAATGTACGATACCTATAATGATGGTCCTGCTAAGGTGGGACTATCGGGTGGTCTGCATTACAATACACGCAGTGGCTTAAAGAGTGTATCCCTGTCAACATCATATAATTCGAGTAAGGAGATCAATGAAGCGCCGGCTAACCTTGAACTATCCGGAGTACATTATTTTGGACAGACCTATACGCCCGTTATCAATTCAAATACGGCTAACAATCAATACGCATTTAATTTTGATGGAGGTGTTTCATTGTTTGGTGGTTATATATTAATAAGAGCATAAATTAAGTCTTATTTAACAAATTAGTTTTTTATTTTTGC
>JACFNM010000255.1 GCA_019454915.1 Chitinophagaceae bacterium | reverse complement strand
GAATACCTCACGCGCGCCGGGTTTATGGCAGCACATACGTATAAAATTCAGGGCGCCAAGGTTTGACGGTAGCGGAAAAAAAATTGAGAATGCCCGGTTTGAAGAAGTGTTTCTGAACGGGGTACTTGTCCAGCAACAGGCGGAAGTAACCGGGCCCACGCGTTCCCCGGCGTTTGATGGAGAGAAACCGGAAGGTCCGGTGATGTTTCAGGGTGACCACGGGAATGTGGCTTTCAGGAACATCAGTTATCGTAAGTTGTCGGATGCCAATACTACTCCCGCAAATACAAGATTGGTTGATCCCATTTTGCTTAAAGTGGAGGGAAAGCCTTATTTACTTCGCAGTTTCATCATCTATAAAGACAAGTTGTTGACACACGGGATTTCCGTTGGTGATTCACGGGAGATTAATTATTCCTACGATATGAAACGGGGCGCCTTGTTTCAGGTATGGAGAGGACAATTTGCAGATGCAACGGATTTATGGTATAGCCGCGGGGAGCCCTATCAGCGCATCGTTCCTCTGGGAAGTGTAATTGTGTTGTCAGATGCGCCTGCACTGGCCGTTTTATCGGATGTTAATATGACCCGTTGGCCCGACTCGCTTTCTTTTGACGAGTTAATGAATAAAGGATATACACTTGATGCGGAGCGTTTGCCCACATTTAACTATCAGATGCAGGGTATGGACATTGCCGATAAGATAGTGGTTTCCGGCCATTCCGGTATAACGCGTACGGTAACGGTAAAGAATGCACCGGCGAACTTATACTTTCGTATAGCAGCAGGCAGCAAAATCGAAATACCGGATAAGGAATTATATGCTGTAAATGGAAAGCAGTTTTATGTTTCGGTAAGTGGTCAGCTTAAGCCTGTTGTACGAAAAGTAAATGGCATGGAAGAACTCCTGGTACCTGTAAAATCTGATGCTCCGGTATCTTATTCGCTCATTTGGTAATTCTGAAATCAATGAAAACATTATATACAAAGAGAATGAAATTGATCAGACCCGTGGTGCTGATACTTTTGAGTAGTTGTATTTTAACAACGTCCGATACGGTCGCCCAGCAGGACACCACCGTACATGTTCAAAAAGAGGAAGATTTTTATACCATACAGTCGGTCCCCATTCCGGATGATATCCTGCTTGAAGTAGGAGGAATGACCTTCCTTCCCAATGATGAACTGGCAGTATCTACCCGTCGCGGTGATGTGTGGATCATTACTAATCCTTATATGAAAAATGGCGCACGCCCGCATTATCGTTTGTTTGCGAGAGGTATGCACGAGGTGTTGGGGATTAATTTTATACGCGGAGATATCTATGCAGTACAGCGTTCAGAATTGACGCGGTTGCGTGATTTGGATGGTGATGGGGAGGCCGATGAATATACTACTGTTTACAGTTGGCCTTTAGCCGGTAACTACCATGAGTTTGCTTATGGCCCGGTGTTGGATAAAGACGGGAATATGATAATCACTTTAAATCTTGCCTGGGTTCGTGATCATGGGGAAAGTTTATCAAAATGGCATGGCTGGATGATTAAAATATCACCGGATGGAAAGATGACTCCGTTTGCTGCAGGTATGCGTTCTCCGGCCGGTATGGGGCTGAATGACCAGGGTGATATTTTTTATTCTGAAAATCAGGGAGACTGGGTGGCATCCGGAAGTATTACTCACGTAGCTGCCGGCGATTTTGTAGGGAATCCGGCGAGTCTGGTATGGTCGGGTTTGCCGGAATCAAATGTTAAATTGAAAAAGGAAGACATTCCCGATACCAATGAGCCCAAATATGATGTTGCTCAACGAGTGCCCGGACTTAAACCTCCTTCGGTGTGGTTCCCGCATACCATCTTAGGCATCTCAACTTCCGACATACTGAATTATAATGACGAAGGAAAGATGGGACCTTTTAAGGGGCAATTGTTGGTAGGCGACCAGGGACAGAGCAAGATCATGCGTGTATATCTGGAAAAGGTCAAAGGCGTTTATCAGGGAGCTGTATTTCCATTCCGCGAAGGATTCTCTTCCGGGATATTACGTATGAAGTGGGGCTCGGACGGCAGCATGTTCGTAGGCATGACTTCCAGAGGATGGGGCTCAACGGGTAAGGCACGTTACGGATTACAAAGATTATCCTGGAACGGGAAGACACCTTTTGAAATGGAAAAGATTGAGGCTCGTCCGGATGGCTTTGAAATTACATTCACTCAACCGATTGATGTGACTTCTGCGCGGAATGCGTCTTCTTTTGCCGTAACCCGGTTCACCTACCAATACCATCACAACTATGGTAGCCCTATTATTAACTCGGGTTCGTGTCCAGTCAGAGCAATTGAAGTATCTGCCGATCGAAGGAAAGTGAGATTGTTAGTAGATAGCCTTAAACTGGGTTATATTCACGAAATTAAAGCAGAGGGCGTATTATCTGCTGAGAGAAATACGCTGTTACATGACTTCGGCTATTATACGCTGAATCAGATACCTGAAGGAAGTAAACTGGCGATCACCAGCAATAACAGAGTGCAGCTTGCACAGCACCAGCATGCAGCTAATAAGACAAGTAGAACATCTGTACCTGCTACTACAGGATCGAAGCGAACGATTAAAATGCCCGCTTCATGGAATAATAAGGTGGACAGGACCATTGTTATGGGAACCAAGCCCGGATTAAGATTTGACCAGACTACTCTGACCGTAAAGGCAGGTCAGCATATCAAACTGGTGTTTAACAATAATGACGATATGATGCACAACATAGTGATTGCACGACCTGGAGCGGCAAATACAGTTGGGGAAGCAGCGACCAAATTAGGGCTGGCCGGTGAAAAAGTATCCTACGTGCCCGAGACACAGGATGTACTGTATTACACTCGTTTGTTGGGTCCAACCCAGTCTGAAACGATATATTTCACCGCGCCATTACAACCGGGAACCTATCCTTATATATGTACTTTCCCGGGACACTATCAGGTGATGAGGGGTGAGTTGATTGTGACGAGATAGAATTAGTATGGGAAATATAGATTTGTTTGAAGGCTTGTCAATATAAAATATTAAAACCAGTTAGTATGAAAAATATAGTAATAAAGGGGATGCTATTAGCCATGTGCTTAATTGTATTTTTTGTACAAGATAATTTTGCCCAGTCGAAAAAAGAGAAAATAAAGGTGTTGATTATTGACGGTCAGAATAATCATAAGAATTGGCCGGAGACTTCACCCATGATGAAAGGTTTTCTGGAGGAGACCGGACTATTCAGTGCTGATATTGTTACGACTCCTCCGGAAGGGCAGAGTATGGCTCAGTTCAAACCTTCATTCCAATCGTACAAAGTGGTATTGCTTAATTATAATGGCGACCCCTGGCCACAGGAGACGATGGACGCGTTTGAGAAGTTTGTAAGAGAGGGTGGGGGAGTTATCTCAGTTCATGCGGCGGATAATGCTTTTCCGGAATGGAAAGAGTATAATAAGATGATCGGATTAGGAGGTTGGGGATACCGTAATGAGAAAGACGGGCCTTATGTATATTATGACGACGCCGGAAATCTGGTAAAAGATAATAGCCCGGGTGTAGGTGGAAGTCATGGAAAGTTTCATGCCTTTCAGGTGAGAACCCGTAATAAAAAACATCCTATCACCAAAGGGCTACCGGAACTATGGATGCACAATAAGGATGAATTATACGACCGCTTACGCGGACCCGCTGAGAATATGGAAATACTGGCTACCGCCTATAGCGCTAAAGAGCAAAACGGCACCGGACGAAACGAACCTATGATGATGGTGATACACTATGGGAAAGGGAGAATTTTTCACACCACGCTGGGTCACGCCAATGAATCACAGCAGTGTGTTGGATTTATTACTTATTTGCAAAGAGGCGCAGAATGGGTAGCTACGGGAAAAGTATCCCAAAAAGCGCCAAAACAGTTTCCTACTGCCAATGATGTGCTTCTTCGTGATTAACGGATTATGCCGGAGTTAAAATTGAATAATATGCTGAGGATGGTCTTTGGCATAATGTGCTATTGCATTTCGAATGAAGTCATTATCCGGATAGGGCGTTAATTTCTTCTTCAGTCGGTGGATATCTTCGAGCTTCATTTTTTGGGGGATATACCCCATGCCAAAAAATCTGCCTTTTTCGATGAGCAGGCAGCTTTGATCTTCTTCCGTGATACCTTCCCCCAGGATGGCGAAGCTGGGTAGTTCTTCGTGGAAATTTTCCAGGGCTTTCGTTACGCGTTGATTGTATTGAACAGGTTCATCACGGGGCTCAGACAGATTATTTTCCGCTTCTGTCGTAGTCAGAAAACAAAGCCCGGGTGACAGTTGATAGCGCTCCACCATATTCCACAATAAACGATATCCATCCCACAATAATCCGAAGGTATGAATCGCCCGGAGGTTTTTTCTTTTTTTATCTATAGCCAGCCTGAGATATCCTCTCTGATCCGTGAAACTATATAATCCATACAGCAGGTTGGGTTGTTTGCGGCTTGTATTATATACCGGCCAGAGTTTTTTAATCTCCGCTTCCTCCAAAATGGCTGCCATTAATTCGGTTCCGCAGATGCTGTAGCTGATGCTGTATATGTTGCGGATAAATTCCTGTTTCTGTTTTCCCGCCCCATTGTGCGTGAAATGGCTGTGTACCCGTTTTTTCAAATCCTTTGCTTTACCCACGTAGATTACTTTTCCTTTCTCGTTTCTGAAATAATAAACCCCCGGGCGGTGAGGCAGCCGGTCCATTTGTTCTTTGGAGATGTGGAGTGGCAGGTATTGTTCTCCGGAAGATTTTTTAAGAAACTGTGCAATGAAGGGTTGCGCATCGTGCGCTAATAATTTTTCAAGCAGCAGCACTGTGGCCCGGGCGTCACCTCCCGCGCGATGCCGGTTTTCCAGGGATATTTTCAAAGCCCGGCAGATATTCCCCAAACTATAAGAAGGAAGGCTGGGAAATACTTTTCGCGTAAGCCTGACCGTACATAATTTTTGGGTTTCGAGGGAATAGCCACATTCCTGTAACTGATGTTTTAGAAAAGAGTAATCGAAATTGACATTGTGAGCCACGAATATTTTGTCATTGAGTAGCTCAAAAACTTGCGAAGCCACTTCTTCGAAGGTGGGTGCGTTGACCACCATTTCATCAGTAATCCCCGTCAGCCTTTGAATAAAATAGGGGATGGGCTGTAGCGGATTAATCAGGGTTTCAAACCGGTCTATGATATTCTTCCCGTCGTGTATAAAAACGGCAATTTCGGTGATTCCGTTTGCAGCTGCGTAGCTTCCCGTGGTCTCAATGTCAACAATGGCATACATCTAATGCTTTTTTCTGATTGATAAATGATAGAATAATAAGCGGACTTATCTGAAAAATAACAAACCCATACTGATTATCAGAGTACTATATGCCGCTTTTTATTTAATCCTTATCCGGCGCTTTTCTTAGCACAATAAAATGAGTTTTTACAATAAAATTGTTTAACTTTGAAGAGCATCCTTTAAAAGGAATGTTAAAATAAAATTATTTATAGCACATAACAGAAGAATAGCCTAAAAAGCACCGCCAATTCCAGTTCCCACCCTCCTTTGAAAGCTTTCCATAATCCAATCCTGATTTTTCACCTTAAAATCATCTATTATGAAGCTTTTTAACTCATTGCCGTTAAGTGAAGGTACTAAAATTGCTATGATTGTTTTGTTGGTTTACGGAACAATCGCCCTGATTACCTACCTCTCCTGGTAAACTATTTTTGATAATGAAATCGAGCGCCTCTCCCGTTGTGGGGGAGGTGTTTTGTTTTATGCCCCTCCCGTCATAAAGTGTCCTTTCGATCCGCCTGGTCGGAGAAGCAAAACGACTTTATTTTGAGCCGTATTAGGGAAGGTGGGTAAGCTTTTTAGCGGTAAGAGCAGTCCTAAATATTCTTACCTTTGCGCACTTTATGGAAGAACTCAGTAAAAACTATGAACCGGCAGCCGTAGAAGAAAAATGGAACCGGCGCTGGAAAGAAAAAGCATATTTTAAGAGTGTACCGG